>NZ_CP014159.1:1200000-1500000 GCF_001543105.1 Aerococcus christensenii | reverse complement strand
CTGGCATAATAAAGTTAATATAGTAACGATAGCCCGCTTCTGTGGGCACCCGTCCAGAAGAAGAATGCATCTTAGCAATTAACCCCTGTTTTTCTAATCGTACCATTTCGTTACGAATAGTGGCTGAGGACGCTTCGATGCCTGTCAAACCCAACAAAGTTTTGGATCCCACAGGTTCTCCACTGGCACTATAGGCATCAATAATCGCTTTTAAAATCAGCGTTTGCCGCTTTGTCAACATCTCATCACCTTCTTTTAGCACTTGGCGACTTCAACTGCTAACATGTTTATATCATAGCATCTTTTAAAAAATATGTCAACAAAAGTCAAACATTTTTTTGACTTTATTTCTTTTGGTAAATTGCAATATCAAATGCATATTTAAATTCAAAAATTTCAGTTTCATGCAAAATAGCTAAAAGGCTGATAAAATCAATCATTCTTGGCCCATTTTCTCAAGCTTAAAGCGCTTGATTACCATTTAGAGATTCAAGGGGACTGCGTAGCGGCCCTTGACTGGCCCACCCTGAATCTCTCTGAATCTCTAAACTTTGTTAAGCACTTTAACCTACTTCTCTAAGGGGATCCTGAAGTTTCGCAACTTCCATGATGTAACAGTCATTGGGCGTTTGATAATCTAAGATCTTTCTGAAGCGATTGTTTATAGTATTCGTGTAGTGTGCCAACTCTTGTTATATCAGATTTTTAAAGCTGGTCCCTTTAGGCAAGAATTCTCTTAACATGCGATTATGCCTTTCGTTAGTTCCTTTTTCCCAGGCAGAATAAACGTGAGTGAAAAAGACTTCTATATCTTTTAGTCCGTTTTCAAGTTGTGACAGATTAGAAAATTCACTTTCGTTATCGGTCGTTAAGGTTTTTAAATACTCTTGGTCCTCTTTGAGAATCATCTTTTTTACGGATTTTACAATTGAAGCGACATCCCACTTCCAAGTCTTCTGGGTGAGAAGTTTTCGCGTTTTCCGTTCAACTAGAGTAATAATACACGGCTCTTCTTTCCTATCACGAGATCAAACTCCCAATGACCAAATTCTTCTCTGGAAAGAATGGCTGGGCATCGTTGATCAATACTTTTTCCGAATAACTTTTTATCCATTCCTCGTAGTTCACTTGATTGCTTTCTTGGGCGAATCCGTGTTTTCATAGGAAGATCAATATTTTTCACTCTTAATATCCCAAGCTTTATATATTTATACATCGTTTTGGGGCAAGGCTTTAACCAACCGATTTTCTAAAATTTCTATAGAATTAATTTCTGCTGAAAAACTAATAACAAACGAATCCTTCGACGACTAACTGGATATTTTTCATAAGACGTTGCAAAGTGAATAACAATAAAAGCAATATCTTCTGAATTTAGACGTAAGCCATTAAAAGCTTTGGAGAAATTTTCATTCACCGCTTCAAATAATTCCTCGTACTGCTCTGCAATTGTTCCCAATAAAGAATTCAAACCAGTCTGAACATCTAAAGGCTGAAGGCGATTAAGCCTTGCTTGAATATGAGTTACTAAGTTATAGTAAAGTTCTTCATCCTGCCCAAAATCATTGCCAATAGACTGGGAAACTCCCTCAATTAATTGGCTAACTTGATACAATAATTGGCTGTCATAATGTTCGATTAGTAGTTGCTTCAAAGATTTATAGTTCACGTCATTCAATTGCTGAGCAAAGAAATAACACTCATTTATTGAAAAATTTTGTTTCAATTCTATAGATAGCCAAGATAAAAAAGAACGCCTTGCTCACGTTCCTTCTTAATAATTATTCTTTTATCATCTACAAAGTTCTCTAAACAAAAAACCCTATACATCTGAAGCAGATAAATACCTACCCACAAACATATAGGGCCTAAAAAAAGAGCATATAAATGCTCTTCCTGCCTACGACAAACATAATTGTTATTCAAATAATATCTATAAACAAATCCATAAGAATCAACAAACAAACCACTATTGAGACCTTCGCCAACAATCCCTTCATTCTTTCTAATAGGTCCAATCTCCCTTTATTTTTGGTAGGGCTCTAAGTTTTTGGCGAGGGCTTGACACTTGGCCTTATCATGCGCTAACTGGTCAATCATCGCTTCAATAGAAGCGAACTTCTGCTCCTGGCGCAAGTATTTATAGAAGAAAATCGTTAATTCTTCACCATAAATCTCTTCATTAAAGTCAAAGAGATTGATCTCGAGGGTACGTTCATTGTTATCTCCGAAAGTAATATTATGTCCAATTGAAGCCATTCCCCAGTACAAACGATGCTGCCACTCACATTGAACCAAGTAGACACCTACTTCTGGCATCAAAGTAGAGGCTGGCGTATAGATATTGGCAGTCGGATAACCGAGTGTTCTTCCACGTTTGAAGCCGTTAATTACGGTTCCCTTAAAGAAATACTGATAACCTAGCCCTTCATTGGCGGCCTCAAGGTCACCTGATAGGAGCTGCTTTCTGATCGCTTGAGAAGCGATCTTCTTTTCGCCCTTGTTCAAGGCAGGGACTTCAATAATTTGGAATCTTCCCTTAGCATAAGTAGCTAGTTTCTCCATATTCGCCGTTCCTTTGTCCCCGTAAGTATAATCAAAACCAGCCACAACCACTTTGGCCCCTAAGTCGACCAGGTATTGATCCACAAAATCTTGCGGACTTAACTGACAAAAGGCACTGGTGTAGTCCACGACATAGACCTTGTCCACGCCGTTCTTAGCCAAGAGACGGATTTTCTCTGGGAGTTGGGTGAGATAGTTCATCTTATCCGGATGTAAGCTACGATTAATGATCAAAGGCGAACGGTTAAAAGTCATCACAGCCAGTGGCAGCTGTCGCTTTATCGCTTCTTCCTTCGCTGCTTGAATGACTGCTTGATGACCACAATGCACCCCATCAAAAAAGCCTAAACATAAAACCATATCCTCACTTGTCACTTGCTGAGGTGCATAAGGATGATGAATCGTGATGACTTCCATAAATACCCTCTCTTCTTCCTTTCGTTCCTTCAATTAAAACATCTTATAAGGCTTCATCTGGTCCGCTTGATCAGGATGGGCTTGGTAGATGGCAATCAACTCGCCCTGGTCGTAGATCCTTAAGGGGAGTTGATCTCTCAAATTTTCTGGTAAATTGTTTTGATTTAAGACGGCCCCATTCCGAAACCAGTTGGCTTGTTCTGGCCTAACCTCATAAGCCGGCAGGTCCTTTAAAACCTCATCCATTTCTATAAGGAAACCCCTTCTCCCTTCTTCACAGAGGGATTGAATGGTCTCTAGTCGGAAGCAATCCGCCGCTTGAAAAGGACTCGCTTCCGTCCGCGTCAGCTGCGTCATCGTTGCCGGATAACCGAGGACTTTCCCCAGGTCTGTTGCTAGTGTCCGGACATAGGTCCCCTTACCACAGATCACTTCAAAATTAAAGGAAACTTCTTTTCTTTTACCATCATAACATACAGGAGAGGTCAAAAGAAAGCGGTCTATTCTCACTTGCCGCTTGGGACGTTCGACACTCTCCCCTTTTCTGGCGTATTCATAGAGCTTGCGCCCCTTGACCTTGACCGCCGAATACATGGGAGGGATCTGAGTAATCCATCCCTCCAAAGACAGCATGCCTTCTTCAATGACCTTGTCACTCAGGGGGCCAGGGACAGCTACACGCGCCACTTCCTCGCCTTCCCTATCCTCTGTCGTCGTTTGAAAGCCCAAGGTGATCTCCCCTTGGTAGGTCTTGGTCTTATCCATGAGAAGATCCGACAGTTTAGTGGCCTTCCCCACGCATACGACCAAGACCCCATCCACTCCCGGATCCAAGGTGCCAGTATGGCCGACTTTCTTCGTTTTCAAAATTTTTCGTAAACGGAAGACACAGTCATGACTGGTCATTCCTCTCTCCTTCCATAGAGGGATAATTCCATCCATCTCTTCTACCTCTTCTTTCCCTAAAAGCCCTGTCCATGCGCTCAACCCGTGCTCACTAGGTCACGCCCTCATGCCATCACGCCTGAGCTAGACAGTCGCCACAAAATCTTCAATAAATTCACAAAAAACATCCGCATACTTGTCGGCTTTTACACGACCTACCCCTGAAATCTCTAAGAAGTCCCCATAGCTTGTCGGTTTTTCCTCTACCATCTCCAATAAACTCTGGTTATTGAACACAATATAGGCAGGCACCCCTTCTTCATCAGCTAAGTCTCCTCGCAATTCCCGCAAGCCTTCATAGAGTTCCTGATCTGCCTCCGACAAACCAAATGTCGAGTCTCCAGTAGAAGCAACAGATCCCCTCTCCGTTTGTAGGTTGGATTGAGAAGCATAGGTCGAAGCCTTCACCCAGAGCTTGGCTTCCCCTCTCAACAGGGAAAGAGCCTGCTCTTGAACGATCAACCCCTTGTGACTATTCAAAGCGAGGTAACCCTGGCCAATCAATTGGGCGATAATTTGTTTAATCGTTTTCTCAGGGACGGTCTTCATCACGCCATAAGTGGACAAGCGGTCAAAACCCTTGTCCCGAATTTTTTGTTGTTTTCTTCCCTTTAAGACCTCCGTCAAGAGGGTCATCCCATAAGCCTGCCGCATTCTGACTAAACAGGAGAGAATCATCTGAGCATGTCGGGTGGCATCCTGCCGCTTAAAGACTCCCAAGCAAGACGAGCAATTGCCACAAGGTCCTGTCATTTCTTCCCCAAAATAAGCGAGAAGGCGCTGCCTTAAGCAGGTTGCACAATTCGCGTATTGAATCATGGCCTCTAGTCGCTCATGAACAGTCGGCTCACAGCTCTCCTGGATAAGGAGCTTGCAGGTGATAATGTCCGCTGGCGAATAGAAAAGGCGAGCAGTTGCCGACAAGCCGTCCCTTCCAGCCCGCCCCGCCTCTTGGTAATAAGACTCGAGGTTGGTGGGAAGATTGTAGTGGATGACTGCCCGCACATCCGGCTTATCGATTCCCATCCCGAAAGCATTCGTTGCCACGATAATATTCGCTTTTTCATAAATAAACTGGTTCTGAGCTTTTTCTCGCGCTTCTGCTGACAGACCGGCATGGTAGGCACACACCGCATAGCCCTTCTCCGCCAGGTAAGTCTGAAGCTTGTCGACTTGCTTACGTGAGGAAGCATAGATAATGGTCGATTCTTCTGGATTCAAGCAGTCTAACAAAGCTTTCTTCTTATCAGCAGGTTCTTCCACCAGCCACTGTAAGTTTGGCCGATCGAAGGAATTCACTCGGATGAGCGGATGATTTAACTGCAGCTGGTCGACAATATCCTTCTGCACACGCTGGGTGGCTGTTGCTGTAAAAGCAGAAATAATCGGCCGATAGGGAAGTGACTGAATAAAGCCAGCGATCTGACGGTAAGCTTGGCGGAAGTCATGACCCCACTGTGACACACAGTGAGCCTCATCCACAGCCACTTGCCGAATCTTGACCTCCTGCATCAAAGTAAGGAAGTGTGGCGTGTTCAACCGCTCTGGCGCCACATACAAGAGCTTAATCTCTCCACAGCGAACTTGCTGAACCACGTCGAAATAAGCCTTCCCTTCTAAGGAAGAATTGATAAAGGCACTCCCTATTCCATGCTCTCTGAGACTATCTACCTGATCTTTCATCAGAGAGATCAAGGGAGACACCACGACTGTCAGCCCCTCCAATAATAGCGCAGGCAGTTGATAGCAGATCGATTTACCCCCACCTGTTGGCAGGATCCCCAACACATCACGTTCAGACAGGATGCCTTCAATGAGTTCTTTTTGCCCGGAACGAAAGGCTTTATATCCGAAATGTTCCTCCAAGGCTTCTTCTAAAGTCATGCTGTCCGCTCCCTTCAATAACTTCCATTATAACAGAAGTCTATCCGCATACACAAATTCCTCTAAAATTTCATCCAGCCAAAAACCCCCTCTCTCTAAACAAAAAAAACACACCTTCCAAAGAAAGTGTGTCTCTATTCATTTATTTCTCAATGGTATTTCAGGCTTACTTACTAAAATCAAACCGCCGAGCGATCGGATAAACAAGGAGTCCACCTAAGCCCATAGCAACTGCCTCAGAAGCGGCTAAGGTCCAGTAGAGGGGCCAAAAAGCTTCCTCTGCTCCTAGAAAAATGATCAAGCCAGCAATCGTAAACATGGAAAGCGAAAAGATAATCAAGAGGACAGCATACTGAATCCCTAAGCTCCACTTGGCTAAACGTGGCATCTTCTCCACAGCCTCCGCAGCTTTCTTCGCTAGGTAACGTCCCAAACTTAAAAAGACATAAGTCCCTAAACTCCCAACGATCATATCCCACATTCCGAAGGCAAAATAATTCACGATGAAAACGCCCACAGTCATGGCATACACGTAGCGTTTGTTATATAAAGCCAAAAAGTTCAAACCTTCCGACAGCCGAAACTGAAGAGGTCCAAAAGACAAGGGCGCAAAAGCCAGCGTCAACACGATATATAAAGCTGCTATTACACCTGACAAAGCCAAACCATAAGCTTCACGATTCTCACAACATCTACTCTTATTCATAACTTTCTCTCCTTTAAATAAGTGTGACTTATTTTCTTACTGCAACCAAAGGACTTAGAGTGGCTGAATCCACTGAAGAATTGCAGGTTGTTCAAACAACGAAAATAATTATAGGCAAAAAACTACAAGCAGGCAAGTAAAAATTTTCAAGTTAAATTTTAAATTAAACAAAGTATAAATTTCTAATTATCTTTTTATATTTTCTTAAATGCTCGTAAAGCCTTATTCTATGTGCTTTCGAGTATTTTTACTGTAGGAAGATACTTCACGTTTCTTTGCATATTTCCTCATGTCTTAGCTGTCAGAAGTGGTAAATAAGTAGTAAATTCATTTGTACTACTAAGCAACAAGACGCTCCTGTTGCTTCTCTTTATTCAAGCGTTTCATTTCTGCCATTGCAGAATCGAATGTTGCATGTGCGTAATAGTTCAGCGTCATGGCTATATTAGCATGTCCCATAATGTACTGTAATGCCTTTGGATTCATTCCTGCATTTGCATAGTTGGTACAGAATGTATGTCGCAAACTATGTGGAGTGATGTGTGGCAATTTATCCTCGTTATACTTATTGTATTTCTTAACAAGACCTTTCATCATGCCGTTGTAATCACTTGCCACTTTTGGATAGTTCTTTCTATTAAGAAAGAGGAAATCACTATATCCATCAATCTCAACACGCTTATCATTCTTTCGATTCGCTAACACTCGCTTAAATGCTTGATAGGCTTCTTCAACCATAGGAACTTGACGTTCGCCACTTTTGGTCTTTGGTGTTTCAATGTAGTACCCAATTTCAGTATCTCTCAATAGCTGATGGTCTATATTGACAAGACGATTCTCAAAATCTAAATCTGGAAGTGTCAAACCACCAAACTCTGAAATACGAAGACCTGTTTTTAAGAGTATCAGAATTTCATCATAATTTTTGCTGTAGGTTTTATCAGCTTTTGCAAAGGCTAACAGTTTTTCTTCCTGTTCTTCTGTTAGTACGGTCTTAGGGACAGTATCATCATCAAGAACTGCTTTCAGTTGAAAGTCAAATGGATTCTTCCGAACACAATCATCTTGTATAGCAATATAGAATGAAGCCTTTAAAGAACGTTTGTAGTTATTGATGGTTTGATAAGCATAACCATTTTCACTCATTCTAATAGCCCATTCTTTAGCGTCTGATGGCTTAATACTGTCAATACTTCTTACACCTAACTTGTCTTTCTTCAAAATATCCATAAGATATTTGCGTCCAGTTTCAGTGTTTTTTCTAACCTTTGGTCTTTGAGCGTTCTGTTTTGCGTAAAGCTGGCAGAGTGTCATTTTCTTTCCTACAACATCAATACCATCATGAATGTCTTTCTGTAACTCTGCGATTTTCTCTCTAAGTGAGATACAATCACGCTTTCCTGCTGGTACTCGGTCTGTAGCCACAAGTTTCCACGAGTAAACAAATTGCGGTTCTCCAAATGAATCTATATATTTGTATAAGTATCTTCCGTCTTTTCGTTGGCTCTCTCCAGTCTTTAAGATTCGACCTTTATTGTCACGTCTTTTTTCTGACATGGCATTTGCTCCTTTCCTTTATGGAAAGAGCCTTGATACGACTTAATACTATTTTATCATATACAAGACCCTTTGGCGACGCTAGATTGCGTCCAATGTATCTATAATTTTTTCAAATTGTTTTCGTTTAATCTGAATACGATTGCCATTCATAATCAGCCAATTTGCATTTTTATTTTCCTCTGCCAAGCGTCGTAGCTTGTTTTCGCCAATACGAAAATATTTTGACGCTTCTTCAATGGTTAGGGTATAACGTTCCCAAATAGGAATGTCAGTCTGCTTCATAAAATCCTCCTTTCCAAATCACTTATTTGGATTTCATAAAAGTTGTTTTACCAGCAATCGAACAGCTTTAGCAAAGCTCACGGGAGTTCCACCCCTGCATGGTTCTCATGTAGCCATACTCATTGCCTGCGACGGTTTTATCACGCTCGGACTATTGACTGTATGGGAGTATCATTATCACGATAAGAATGTCGTTGCAGGCAATCCTGCTAAAGATTGCTTCTCGGATCACTAACATGAATCGCTCGCTATCTTTATAAGATAGGTCATGGCGGTTAGTTCCGTTGGCTCTTTTCTTATCGAAACGTATTCGATTACTTTTATTCAGTTTTCAAAGAACAATGGCTCGTTAGCCTATCAAAACACATTGAAAGCTCAATATGCTTTGGTGGAATAACAAACCTCCCTGTTCGGGAAGCGTGGAATGGTTTAGCACGCTTCCACGAAAGGAGAGAGGATATTACTTAATTTCAAATGACAAAATCTTTGTAATCAGTCTGGTTTCCATTCTTCCACGTAAGACTTCATCAACGACCATACTTTGATTGCCATATTCATCTTTCATAAGTCGTAGGGAACGCTTCGTTATGTACCCTCTGTAATGATGTAGAATCTGGTTAATCGCTTCGGTATCGCCATCTGTTGCCTTTACAATGAGAGGAAAGGGAATCATAGGATATTGTGTTTTCATTCTTCAAATTCCTCCATAAACTTTTTAATTAAGGCTAGTCCACTGGTTCTATGCCGATAGACAGTAGAACGGTTCAATTTCAACAGGTCTGCAATTTCTGAATCGCTCATGTCCATAAAGTAAAACAGCAGTAGAATTTCACGTTTCTTGTCTGGCAACTCACGTAATGCTTCACTCAACAAATCATTTTCAACGCCTACTGATAACCCATTGAGTGTAAAAATCTGAAAGTCAGTTGAATAGTTATCTGTTGTCGCAAACTGGCTAACAAGATAATCGCCAACATCCGAAAAGGACACCTCACGCTTTGCAATCCTTGAAAGATAAAGCATATAATTCTTTCGCTCGTCTTCCATAGCACGTTTACAGATATAGTCAAACTGATTTTCTATTGTGGTCTGAAAAGAAGATGGTTTCATGTTTCTCACCCCCTTTCTGTCTAGGAAAGGAAGTGAGCCTTGCTCGTTTATCTCCTTTCACTCTTAGTCCCAATGTGAAAGGGGGATTTGTTGCATTACTGATAAATAAACTTTGTAAAAAAGTTCTGAATAGCCAAAAAAGCATATAAACAGATTTATTTCTCTGTTTACATGCTTCTGTTATTCTATCTATATGATTTATAAAACCACATTGGTGGACGTACTTATCTATTGCAGATAGACGACTTTTTTTGACAAGAACCCAATGTAAGGAAATTTATTGTATATGATGTACTTCATGGCGACGTTGACCTCCAACAAACCGCCATTTGGAAGTAATATACAATATTTTAACAGCGTAAATAGCACTACCATATAACGGTTTTTTTTATTGGCGTTTAGTAGTGCTTTTTATTAAATATAAACCTATAAACCATATAACACGTTTTTCTATACCTGTTTTTAATTCAGTAGGAACAATAAAATGTATAGAGGTGGTCTACTATGCGTAAAAAAGAAGATAAATATGATTTTAGAGCCTTTGGTTTAGCCATTAAAGAAGCTCGATTGAAACGAGGTTTAACTCGTGAACAAGTGGGAGCATTGATTGAAATTGACCCACGGTACTTAACTAATATTGAAAATAAAGGGCAACACCCCAGCATACAAGTTCTTTATGACCTTGTATCGTTACTTCATGTTTCCGTTGATGAATTTTTCTTACCTGCTAATAACTTGGTAAAAAGCACCCGACGATTACAGATAGAGAAATACATGGATAGCTTTACAGACAAAGAACTATCCTTAATGGAATCTTTAGCCAGCGGTATCAACGAAGCAAGAAACATCGAAGACTAATTAAAAGAATCCATACATAACGGAAAGAGCCGATAAAATGAGATTGTATTAATCTCATTTTATCGGCTCTGCGTCTTTGCGTCTGGCTCTGTAATCACAGTTACTTTGAACTGCTTTATTTCAATTAAATTTTCTTGTCTGCATTTCGGACAATAGAGGGGGAATTTTTTTAATTCAGTATCTTCCCTTATCTTTAATCGTGTTTTATTTCCACATACAGGACACAATATCCACTTGTAGTTTATAATAACTATCTCCTCCTTTACACTTTAATTCAAATCTTTATTAAAAAATATTTCATCTTATTTAACAAGAAACCATATTTATATAACAACATAAAATACACTAAGTTATTTTATTGAACATATATCGTACTTTATCTATCCGACTATTTGGACGACGGGGCTGGCAAACAGGTTCACCGGTAGTAACATGGTACCCTTTTAACTCTGTTAAACAAACACTACGTCCATTTGTAAAGAAAGTTAAATCACTACGATATTCTTGAATACACCGAGCAGGGATTTCTCCACTAAGAATGACCTCATTATTTTTCAATTGAGTGTCTACGATGTTCGCACAATATTTAGGAGCATCGTTGTATGCTCGTGAAAGATATTCCTGTGGCGCATAAATTTTAAAACTAAGATATGGCTCTAACAATTCTGTTCCAGCTTTTTTTAAGACTTGTTCCAATACAATAGGAGCAAGCATCCGAAAATCTGCTGGGGTACTAACAGGGCTATAGTATAAGCCATACTTAAAACAGATTTTACAATCCGTCACATTCCAACCATATAATCCTTGTTCGCAACCATAGCGTATCCCTTCCATAACTGCATTTTGAAATGATTGATTTAAGTATCCAAGAGAAACCGAGCTCTCATACTGCATTCCACTTCCCAACGGAAGCGGTGATACAGATAAACCAATGGAAGCCCAGAAAGGATTTGGCGGCACTTCGATGTGAATGGTATATTCTGCATTTTTTAACGGTCTCTCCATATAAATGACTGTAGGCTCTTTTAGTTCTATCTCCACATGATACTTTTCTTGCAACAGTGCACTAATCACTTCCATTTGTACTTTCCCTAAGAAAGAAAGTATAATTTCATGTGTCGTAGAATCCACGTAATATCGTAGAAGCGGATCACTATCTGAGATTTCCAAAAGGGCATCAAGCAACATTTCTCTCTGTTCAGGTTTACTCGGTTCAACAGTTGTTTGTAGTAGAGGGTGCGGATTTTCAATCTTTTTTCTCTGTGGCAATAGTTTTGTATCTCCAAGAACACTATTTAACTTCAAAAACTCATTTTGCAAAATAACAATTTCTCCAGAATAAGCTCTATCAATCTTACATAATTCACCATTTATTGAAGTATACATTTCTGTAACTTTTATTTTTTCTTTTTCTGATACTCTAACCGAATCTCGTAAATGTAGTACTCCACTATAAAGGCGTATATATGCAAGACGTTGTCTTTTTTTTGTATATTCAATTTTGAAAACATTTCCGCAAAGTTCAGACGGACCTCGATGTGTTGATGAATAAAATTTATTCGTAATCACTTCTATAAGGTTATCAATCCCTATATTGTTTTTTGCACTTCCGTGATAAACAGGGAACAGGGAACAATTATGAAATCTTATGCTTTCCTCTTGTTCGAGTTCCAATGCTTCTAATGATTTACCGGACATATATTTCTCTAAAAGGTCATCGTTTCCCTCTATTACCGTATCCCATTGTTCAGATTCGGTAAAGTTCGTCACACACATATTAGGATACAGTTCTACCTTCTGTTTGATTACAATTTCGGCAGAAAGTTTCTCTTTAATATCCTGATAAACCGTTGATAAATCAATTCCATTTTGGTCAATCTTATTGATAAAAAAGATTGTGGGAATCCCCATTTTCCTAAGTGCATGAAATAATATACGAGTTTGTGCTTGTACGCCATCTTTTGCAGAAATCAGTAGAATTGCCCCATCTAAAACTGATAATGAACGATATACTTCTGCTAAGAAATCCATATGTCCTGGCGTGTCTATGATGTTCACCTTCGTATTTTCCCACTGAAAAGAGGTTATTCCTGTCTGAATTGTAATTCCTCTCTGACGTTCTAAAAGCGTATTATCCGTCCTCGTTGTACCTTTGTCCACGCTTCCTAATTCTGTAATCGCTCCACTGTTATATAATAAGCTTTCTGTTAAGGTAGTTTTTCCTGCATCAACATGAGCTAAAACTCCAATATTAATAATTTTCATGTGATTTTCCTCCATTCAAAAACCCAAAAGGGCATAAAAATCCCAGTGATAAATACTTTTATCACTGGGATTTTTATGCATAACCATAGGTATACAAAGCATACAGATATTCTCTGGATACTTTAGAATCACATGATAAAGGTATTCTTAAACTGGGTACAAAAAACTAAGCCCTCCTAAAAAAGGACATCTAATTATTTGTTCCCGCTATCAAATTGACAGTTTATTTAAGAATACCTTGCCGCATATTTATTAACTCCTTTTAAATAGTCACTTAAATAATAGCACGTAAGAGCATATTTGTAAAGGAATCTCCAATTTTTTATCAAAAAGAGTACATGATTACAAAGTATCTGTAATCATGTACCAATATTTGTTATTTTACAATCTTCCAATTACTCCCGTTCTTTTCAAGTACCAAATCAAATTGAGATACCTGCGTTGCTTTGGTCTGCTGGTCGATATACTCCACTGTCAGCGATACCGTGACTTGATTATCCTTACGATTGTGAATAGGATTTACCAGTTCTTGAAAGATGTACTCTTTTCCGATTGGTTTTAATATCCCGTCATTCACATAGTAGGAAAGTTCACTGGCTGTCGCTGTAGGATAGAGCTTGAAGAACGTCGTTAAAAACTCATTGATTTCATTGGTTGTAATGGAATCAACCGTCCCCTCACTTTCAATGGCTTTTGGTTTATAACTTGATTTCTTAGGTATGTTGGTAATGGTCGGATTCTTAACCAGTACCATATTTCCAGAACCATCTACATAGACACTCACTATATAAGCAGAGTGGACGGTCTTTGTATTTTCTCCCTCTGTAATGAGCTGGTCTACACTGTAGGTTACATTAAACTCATTGTCGCCAGTTGGCTCTACCGTCCATATCTGAAATCCTCTTACAGAAGACGATACAGGAATATCTTTGCGTACTGTATCAACATTGAGAGCTTGAAGTTCATCTGTCAGATAGCCTTTTAGACTTTCCATTCGATTATCAATGGACTTATCGGATTGCTCCCATGAATAGTAGACTTTCGCAAAGTTCTCTACAAAATTTTCTACATGATGAGTATCAACGTATTCCTTTTCTATGATAGTTGTTTCGTGAATAGTATGAGTATCTATAGCTGTAAAGTGCTTGAATATCGCAAAGCTGAAACTAAGCCCTAAAAGTACCCACAAGGCAATCACAACCTTTTTATGAGGATTGACCTTATAGACACGAGGTTTCTTTTCCTTTGGTATCTGTTTTTCTTTATTCTGATTTTTTCTAAATTTCATCATTAAATCTTCCTTTCTCATTGTTTGATTCGTCCTGCTCCCACTAAATGCTGTTGCCAGTAGGGGCTTGTTAAGTCGGCATAACCGATTGGGTCGCCTGCATGAAACATACGGTTATTGCCAAGGTATATCCCAACATGAGTAATATAAGAGCCAGCGTTATAGGTAGAATGAAAGAAAACCAAATCGCCAGCTTGTGCTTCCGATAGTGGGATATGCTGGGTCACATCATATTGCTGTTGTGCGGTTCGTGGTAAGTTAATTCCAGCTTTTCCATACGTCCATTGTGTCAGTCCGCTACAATCAAAAGAAGTAGTCGGGGAAGCTCCACCGTAAACGTATCGCCAGCCCTCATATTTCAGTGCTTCGTCCATGATGGCTTGTACCGTATCATCATCAAACTCTGTTGTGACAAGATACTGCGTTACCAGTTGCACATAAAACATATTGCCATAGTTGTATCGCCAGCCCCCATTGATAGGTATGGCTATGGGATTGGGGTAAGACACTTTTTCGCCACCTGAATACTCTTTTGAGAAACTTTGAGCCAGTTCAAAGGTATATTTATTTCCACGATTAGCCACATACCCTAAGAAACCACCACCATAATTGTAGGACTGGATAACCGATTCTAAATCTACACTGAGCCTTTCGCTACTGGCTAATAATTCACTGAAATACTTCACACCTTGCTTAATGGATTCTTCTGTACTCAATGAATTAGGTGGAAGACCGAGGGATTCCGAGGACTGCATAACATCTTCCGCAGTACCGCCCGATTCCACCTGTATAATCGCAAGAAGTATGTTGACATATTCTTCAACGCCATATTCTTTGGCATATTTTTCTACCATAGGCTTATGAGCCAGCACTTCTGCGGAAACATTCACACCTCCATAATGAATATTGGAAATTCCGCTGTCCTGTTCATCTGAAAATAAAATGGCAACAAACAGAAGCAGTGAGAAGACCATCAAGAATAATCCAGAACCACCAATCACTAAAGTTTTCAACTTCATGGTTTCTTACCGACTTTCTTAATGGTGGCGGTTTTGATTGGTGGTCTACTTCTTGTATTTTGTAGTGGTACTCTTTGAACAGTAGACGGACGTTCTTTTGTGATTGGACGTTGTGAAGTTCTATCTGCTGTAGTGGTTGAAGTTGCTGGCTTTTGAACGGTTTTTTCTTGAACGGTATTGCCTTGGCGTTCCACTTTTGGACTTGAAAAATCGGACTTAACTGCTGGACGCTCTTGTTTGGCTTGTTGAGATTCCTTATATGAAGTCTGAATATTAGACTGTTTTGAGGTCTGTTCATCATGATATTGTTCTTGTCTTGTAGTCGGTCTTTCATGAACAGAAGAAGCAGGCTGTTTTTTCTGTTTGACCTGTTCCATTTCAGAGCGACGCTTCGCAATGGTTTTTCGCCTTTGTTCCTGCTGTTCCTTGCGTCCACTGGCTCTGTCCGCTTTGGTTTGAGAAATACTACTGGTTAAATCACGGACATTCTCTTTTACTTTGGATTTTCCTTGATATACTGCATATCTTGCATTGGTCGGCAAATCTTTAACCTGTTCTTTCAAACCACTAGCAGTGTCTACCATTCTGTCTTTGGTATCAGCTACTGTACCGATGGTTTGACCGATACGTTTTCCAAGTGTTGATTTTTCCTTTCCGTCTGGTCGGGAGTGATCTGCTTGTGTCCTTGCAGAACTCCCCGAACCCGACTGTCCTTTTTTACCTGTAACAATGGCAGACCCAGCCCCTAGAGTAGTCATGGAACGTCCAAGTTTCCGCTGTAGACGGTGCATGTGAGCGTGCATAAGCATACGAGGTTTTCTCATCACACGACTTCCCACACTTTGAGAATCGTTACTCTGTAGAGAAAACATACTCATTAAATCGCCCAGCTTGAAGTAGATTCCTGCAAAGGTCACAATCTGTAGAAAAGCAATCAAAAAGAACGGATAACCAGCCGATAAGGTATAGAGCATGGTTGAAATACTAAATGCTGTCGTAATAATCAATGTGATTCCAGCTCGTGTCAAAATGGTATTAAAGAGCTTTGTTATGGCTCGTTTTGACATACCATCAAATGATGGAATCATGCTTAAAATAAAGCTCACAGGCAGAAACATAGCATAGATGATAAAAAGTACCTGCGAGAAAATCATGATTCCTGTTAATAGGAATACAAATATGGAAATCCCAATATTGAAGACAAATAGGAAGAAGACTGTACCTAAACGGTTAATGGTCTTTGTAATGGTTAGATTGGTATTGCTTCTGTCTTCAATTTCTTCCGCAACAATTTTTTCTCTGTCTTCGCCATTGTTGGAATCTGGGCTGGTGGAGAGCAGGCTTTCCACACGGTCAATACCGATACTTTCAATGTCTGAACTGTTGTATTGAAGCAGTAGCCACGGTTGCTGAACCTGTATGGAAAACAGGCTATCTCTGATTAAGTCCACGCTGTCCTTGCCTTGACTATCGGAATGGGGCATGACAATCTTCGTGCCAAGTGATAAACTGGCATTACTGATGTCTGATGAAAAGTCATTGATTTTTTTAATGTAGTCGGGAGCGTAGGCAATAAAGGAAGCCGATAGGATAAACACCAGCACAAAATTCATAATGGCATGAATTGCCTTTGTGGTTTCTCTCTTTATCAGTCCCGTATAGGCAACATAAACCCCAAGAACCAAAATCAAGAGTAAGAGGAATCCAACATAGAAACCCTCTGTTGAAAATCCGTTTGCACTCACACCAGCTAAGGTCTGCATATTCTTACCAATGGAATCTGCTGTAGCGGAAATGAAGTCTAAGGAATAGGCTTCCTGTACTAAGTAACCTGTCGCATTGGAAACATACAAACTGATTGTCCAAATAAAATTGGTAATGGCATATAGTCCATACATGACCTGTTTTCCAATCCCGTCCGACCAGTTCCACGGAAGCCAGCCCCAGCTATTATCCACATAAAAATCCAGTTGATAGTTTTCAAGTGGGTATCGGCTGTATTCATTTGCCACATTGACCGTATCATCTACCAAGCCCGCAGCTTGAACCACCGTTCCCAGCATGGCTAAAAGAAAAATGGCAATCACAAGTGTGAAAGCCACTGTCATTGCCACTTTACCTAGACGTTTCAGCGTCCAGTTTGATTTTATTCTGTTTACTATTGATGGTTTCACATTTACACCTCTTTTCGCACAGGTGGTCTGGTATCAAAGGCATGGAGCAGTTCTTCAAATACTGGGTGGAACTGTATCACACCGACACGACCATATAAATCACTGATAAGGCATTGCCCGTTTTCCAAATCACGCAATCGCTTCTGATTGTTTTCGTCCTCTGGGTCTACACCAAAAAAGGCTAAGGTCTTTTTAATCTCGTTAAGGTCAGTGGAACGAAATGCAAATTTTAAGCCGAGGTTATTTTTCAGTTTTTCATCTAAGAGGTCGTCTGTATTTTGGGTCACGAAATATACCCCAGCGTTCATAGCACGACCAGCCCGAACCAGCTTCATAGATAGTGTTTTTCCTTGTGCTACCTGTAAAAAGCTCCATGCTTCGTCTAAATCTACAATCTTGAAAATGCTTCGGTCTGTATGGATAAAGTCTAAAGCAAAGGTACTAATGACAATCAGCATAGCAACGGATAAAAGCTCCATAGTGGTATATTCCTCAAAGGAAGTTTCCTTGTCGGGAAGTACCAAGTCCGCAACCTGTATAATGTTCAGTTGTTTTTCTAAGCTGATAGACTGCTCCACATAACCATTACTGAATAATAAATGTGCAAAGTCATAGTCTGTAAAACTTTCGATATGGTCGGCTATACTGGTACTTAGTGGCGTATTCTCAACCCGTAATTCCTCAATCACTTTCATCAACCCTCGTACTTCACTATTGGTTACTGCACGAATGGCTTTTCTAAGGATTGGGAAGCGTTCCCCATCACGAGAGGAAATCCCCGTAAGGAATGTCAGAATATCAATAGCCAGTGATTCAGAATCTTTGGGATTTTTCATAATCACATAAGGGTCAAGTAAGCCTTTGTTTTTCTCATCAGAAGTCAGAGTGACGATATTGATTTCATGGGAAATCTCTGGCAAGGTTTCTTTCCATCTGCCACGTTCTGCTTTTGGGTCTACAATCACTGCTTGTGCCCCATAAAGCACCGCATAATAGACGATAAGGTTATTCGCAAAGGATTTACCACCACCCAGCGAACCAACAAAAGCCGACGCTAACGCATTGGTTACTGAACCCTTAACCCCTTGACTGGCAAGAGCAGGTTTCAGATAGACATTGCGTCCAGTATCTAAGCTGTAGCCAACATAAATCCCCTCATTTTCCCCCAGCATTTGAGTAGCACCAAAACCTAAACCAGCGAGGAAATCAGAGGTCACGTATTGAATATAATCATTCATATAACGCTTGCTGGCAGGTAAAAATTCTTCATGTAAGCCGAGCATATCCCCAAATGGTCGTACCAGTTTTACGCTTAAATCGTCATAAAAATCTTTCACTTCATTACAACGACGTTTGAGTTCGTCAAGATCATTTGCTGATACCCTTACCACATAAGACAGCTTGTACATAGATTCCTTGCTTTGGTCTAAATTGGTTTCCAGCTCATTCACACTTTCCAGAGCTTCCGCCACATTGGAGCTGGTTTCATTATCACTTTGCCAAGCGTGGTTATCCAAGTCTTTCAGTTCTTTCTTTTTATTGCGGACAGTAGATAGGGCTTTACGATTCGCTACAATTTCCACATTCATTGACGTATCAATCGGGAATGTAAATTGCTGTTGCTGGTAGTAGAAGATTTCAGAGGACGGGAAGTCCAGTTCTCCGACAATGCTGTTAATGGTAAAGTAAGCTACATAGACGGTTTCATCTTCCTGCTGGATTTTCAAATATCGCTGTTTTTCTTCCACCAAACAGCGAGTAGGCTTAATCAAGTCATAGTATTTAATCAGCGTTTCATTATCCAGCTTTTTCTTTGATAGATGGTACTCATACTCTTCATAGGCAGTGCCTGTCTGTCCGTAAAGGTGTTCAATCAGATAGCCGAAGTCGTCCTTATCTAACCTGCGGATTTTGAAACGACGAGAGATTTTATTTTCTAAGAGCTTTTCCATCTTCTGAAAACGCAGGATTTCATCATTACTCATACTAACAAAATCGCCCATCAGCTTATGGTTCACATCATAGACAAAATCAGACAAAGCATTTTTTGCTTCAACGGTAAGACTTTTCATAGAAAACTCCTGATCGTTGAGAAGCAACTTAAAGCCGATAAAGAAACGGTAGTTCACTTGATTTTCGCCAATCATGGATATTAAAGCGTCTGTCTGTTGGTCGATTTTGTCATAGGCAACCGCTTTGAGCTTGCCAGTGACTTCATTTTTGGAACGCTCTTGTGCAGAACGTATGCTGGATTCTGTACTGATTTGTAAAGCATGAATTTTGCCATCACGATTTTGTGCGATAAGCTGTCTGAAAGAATCATGCACTTGTATTTTCTGTTCTGGACTTAGAAATGAGTAATTGTAAGGAACAAGCTCATAGTAAGCATAACATTCCCCGTCTTTATTCCAGACGAGATTGTTTTCAATGTATTTAATTGGATATGCCATAAAATTCACTCCTAACTGCTGTAATGGCTTCTTGTGGCTGGTTTCTGCCAAGCGTTACTTTTTTTCCTGCATAGGTCAGCTTTGGTCGCAGTGCATAAGCAATGACAGACTTCAAAAATCCATAAGGCTTTTTACCATCAAAAGTTTTTGTAGACATAAACCATGTGAAAGCCACAGGAATCCCAAAGTATTTGAGAAATGCTCCCTCTATCATGGAAAGAGGGGGCAAGTTGCCAAGTATCATCACTGCAAAGAGTGACACGACAAACCATGTCATTTGCGTAAAGGTTATGGGAAACGGAAGTCTAAAATCATTGATAGAATACAGTACCTTTTCCACAGACCAGATACTGGTATAGCTTCGTATTTTCTTCATGTAATCAATCCTTTCATAAAAAATAGGGGTAGCTGATTGAGCCACCCCGTAAAATAGAAAATCTGCCAGTAGTAATGTACCGACAGATTTAATAGACGATTTCAAAAATCCCATGATTGGTTGAGATAAACGTTCCTGAAAGGTCTAAATCCCGACCATAGGCTTGATAATCAATATAGTTTTGAAGACTAGCTGGTACTTCGCCTAAAGCACCCGTTTCTTCAATGTAGTAGCGTGCCACGTCATACATATCATCACAATCGGAATGAATGATAATATCCTCTTGATGTTCGCTTAGTTCTTCAATGCTTGAAAAATGAGTGAGCAGAGCAGATAGCTCCGATTGTAATTCTTCGGGTAATTCCGATACCATTTCCCATAGTCGATTGAGTTCGCCAATGGAAGTGTATTCGTCAACCGTAAAGGGTAACTCGTAGTCATGAATGGCGTATTCCTCATATTCATCATTCAAGCCGATTTTCTCTTTGACTTCCTCAAAGTCAATGGGAAAGGTAAACCACGCACCGACCAATTCGCCCTCATTGTATTTGCCTAAATTCGCAATATAGACTTGCATATCGTCCATATATTCACGTCCTTTCTTTGT
The DNA here is from genome assembly GCF_001543105.1 of Aerococcus christensenii. NCBI lineage: Bacteria > Bacillati > Bacillota > Bacilli > Lactobacillales > Aerococcaceae > Aerococcus > Aerococcus christensenii. The sequence continues at coordinate 1,479,494 of NZ_CP014159.1, read as the reverse complement.
AGAGATTCAAAAATCCCTACCGCACTTCGTTTGGTGTACCATTCCTTTGCGGAACATAAGAAAACCACTTATATTCCACAAAAGAACGGTTTTATTTAAGCACCAATAATGCGATTGAATAGCTCTAGTAAAATGTCTTTTACTCCAGCAGCGTTGAAGACTAAGCCAACCGCAATAATCGCAATAATTAAAAAGCCAATCAGTTTGCTAAACTCACGCTTGAAGCCAAGATACAAGCCAATCACAACGATTGCTAAAAGCACCAGTGATTGAGCGTTTGATAGAAACCAGTTATAAAGGTTTTGTCCAAAATTCATAAAAATGTTCTCCTCTCTATATTCAATGAATTTGTATTTGAGTTATTTTTTTGTTGTTATCACGTCCTGTTCTTTTACTGACTGTTGCTTCAAAATCTGCTTGTGTCGGTCTGTCAGTTTCGCATGGTCGAGAATGTCTTTTACAACCTGCGTCTGGTTGATTTCATCAAGTTTAATCGCAACCTTTAAGGTCGGGGCAACTTGATGAGATAGCCAGTTCAGCGTCCTTTGGAAGGAGTAAGGCTCTGGTTTTGTGGTTAGTTTTAATCGTTCACGATTGTTCCCAATAAACCAAGCCCATTCTTCATTCAGTTTCCAATCAGAACGAGGTTTGGAATCGTCTTTATCTACAAAACGGATATACCGATTGATAATTTTAAAGGCGGTATGCTCTGGATTGTCATAGACGAGTAAATCACGGACTGCATAATAGGCACGCTCATTTTTCAATCGAATCTCAAAACGGTTTTTTACTTCTGCGTCTTCAATGGGAATATCATTTTTCTTGTACTGCTCGTAGTCCTTTTCATAGATACAGAAATAAACTTCACTTTGTAATGAACCGATATAGAGGGTGTTTCCCATACATTCCTTTTCCTCTTTGCGTACCAGTTCGCCACTGCGATAGCTTTTAAAACTGCGGAAGACGGAGATACATTCTTCCTGTTGGCACTTTTCAGTGAGTACAGGGATATTTAAAATCCCTGTCTTATCGTTAATGGCAAGGTCAAGGCGTTTCATCACACCGCCAGCCACCAAAACGTCCATAAAGAACTCATACCAGCTTCTTTGTTGTGCCAGAAGATAGCTTTCAAATTGTCTGCACCCACGACCTTTCAATTCCACCAGAACTCCTTTGTCCAGTTCATGGGAGCAAAGGACGAATATGTCGCCTAAAGCATAATGCTCTGAATAAGAATAGAAACCATAGTCCTCATGAAGAAAATAGGACAGTTTCAGTTGTAAGATGTTTTCGACCACCTGCTGTACGTCTGTTGTCGGAAAGCGAATTCTTACATAATCAAACAGCATTTCAAGGGGAGCGTCGGGATTGAAGCGTTCCAGAGCTTCCCAAAGGGACTGCTGTAAATCCTCTGATGGCTTGACTTTTCCTGTTTCAATATCGCTTAGATACTGCCTTGTAATACCAGTCGCAACAGCTAAACGGTTTTGAGATAGTCCATAAGCCAAGCGTTTTTCTTTTAAATGCTGTAACCAAGTTTGTTCATTCAGTAAAAATCCCTCCAATCAAAAAGGCGTATGTCAACTTTTAAAGCCCATTTGACATACGCTGAAATTTTGTAAATCCCTTGTAACCAAAGGATTTTCTAATGTTTTTTTGACTGTTTCCTGTCGATTTGTACCCCCCTGTTAGATACGGGGGGTTAAGTGCTGGCGTGGCTATTGCCACACCAGCCAGCAAGATCAGTCCACACCTGCGACTTCCGCTTCGCACGTCGCCTGCGTGGACTGTCTGCTGTTGGATAACTTTTTAATTTCCTCCAAGAAATCATATCCTTTTGGTACAAGGGGAGTATAAAACTCTGATATGACACTTGTTCCTACATCAACATAGCCACGACCTTTGATTCGCTTTAAGAAGAAATCCTTTTGTACGTCACTGCCAAACATCATGCCATAGCCCATTTCAGACATACGACCTAAAGCCACTCTGAAATTAAACTGATCACGGATTCCGTCGCCTAAATATTTTGCGTCTGGACGTTGACAAGCCAGTATTAGAAAGAAGCCAGCTTGACGACCTAACATGACAATCTGTTTCAGCTTATTCATAACTGCGGTGTTTTCTTTTGTTCCCAGCATTTCCATGAAAGCGACGTATTCATCAAAGATTAAGAAGTGTGCCGGGAGACCTAAGTAAGCATAATTTTTGCCAGTCTTATAGTTCTTCATCTGCTTCATTTCCTCACTACGTTTCATCATTTCTTCATAGAATGTTTCAATGCAAGAAAGCAAGTCTTCTTTTCTATAGTAGACATTTGCCATCACAGAACCTAAGTCCGCAAGATCAGCATTTTTCGGGTCAAGAATATACAGTTTTGAATCTGTATGAAGCAAGGCTTCAATCAGTGTCAGTATAAAGTAAGTTTTACCGCCACCTGTACCACCAGCAATCAACATATGAGGGAGCTTATCATATTCCCACCATACGTTTTTCATTAAGCGAAGTTTACCATCTTTAGCTTCTACTTCATCAATAGAAATACGACTGGCTATGGTGTCATAGAGCAAAGTATATTCCACATAGGAATCCTTTAACTCTTTATCCGTCAGCTCACAGTACAAGCCACTCTCTAATTTCTTTTCCAAGTGTAAGAGTTGGTCTTGATATTTTCCCAGCGTGATTTCCACCCGTATCTGTATCAAGCCATTTTTAAGTCGATAATACATTTTAGGGAAGTAGGTTATCTTTTCCTTTGTACGACCAGCACTATCTTTAAAGAAACCCTCTGTTTTGACCTGTTCAGATTCATACCACTTGTTTTCAAGTATCATCTTTGCCAGTTTTTGACGGTGGTAAAGTTGTTTAACCGTATCATAGCGAACCCGTTTGAATACAAACGCTACCAGCAAGCAGATAAGAATTGCGACACTGAAACTGATAATTAAATAGGGAATGTCAATCTTATCTGCTTGTGATAGGTTAAAATCCTGCCAGTTGATCTGCTGGATTGTCTTCACATGAAACAGTCCGACAACCAGCAGGAAAACAGGCAGGAGTGACGCTATCGTAAAATGAAAGACTAAATCTTTACCAGATGGGCGAATCCTTTTACCACGCTGTTTCATGCGAAAAAGTCTCCTTTCTACCTAGCGACTATTTGTCTTGTGTCGGTTCTTTCTTTGCTTGTGGTTGAGCTTTGAATGAACTAGAATCCTTTGTCAGCACAATATCGTCTGCCTTGATATACCAGTCAACATCTGCTCCTTGATAGGTGGCAGTAGCAACGGTGTCCGCAATGGGATTGATAAGTTCCACCCGTGCGTTATAATCAAACTCTTTCAAAGGCACGCTGGCAGGAATACTTACTTGAATCATGCGTCCTTGTCCTTTGGATTTTAAGTCATAGGTACGTTCCTTGATTTCATCTGAAACCGACCCGTCTTCATTTTGGATTCTCACTTCACGACGTAGAGCAGAGAATTTCAATTCTCCAAAAGTCGTGTCTTTATCTAATACAATGCCATTTGCTAATCTCATCATTTTTCCTCTCTTTCTTTATTCTTTTATCATGTCGTCAGCATGTAAAAGGTAATTTGTAAAACCACGAGTGCCGATTTTGTAGCCCTCTGCGGTAATACGTGGATTGACTAACTTCACACGTTCCTCAAAGCCGAAATGTTTTTCGCCAGCTTCAGCAGGAAGCACCACCACAATATCATCTGCTCTTTGAACATCAGAATAGAGATTATAGCTTCTTGATAAGACAGTTAGCCGTCCGTTGATTCTTCGCTGAACGACTTTATCCTCGCCAGCAAATTCTAAATTGCCGAATGTTTTTTCCATGTTGGGAATCACAAATTTAAGTTCCATATTTTTACCTATCCTTTCTTTTTTATTGGCTGAATGAATGTTTGATGGTCTTAAAGAGTGGGGAACGACCTTTTGATTCTTGATTTTTTGTTTTCATAAGTTCACTTCCTTTCAAAATCGGGTAAAAAAATAGACACCTCATTTTTTGAAGTGTCTACCTATTAAATATTCAAATTTTATTGGAAGTATCTTTATATCTTCACTTTTCAAGGATAAATCGTCGTATCAAAGCTCATTCATAAGTAGTAAATTAGTAGTAAATTGAGTGGTTTTGACCTTGATAAAGTGTGATAAGTCCAGTTTTTATGCGGATAACTAGATTTTTATGCTATTTTTTATATAAAAAAAGTGAGGAAATTTTAGATCAGAGCATTTGTATTTTTGGAAGAAACGCTATAAAATATATAAGGTATAAATAAGGAGGAAAAAGAAATGACTTTTGAAACTATTTTACCAGAGCTTAAAAATCACAGAAAGGCTGTTCGGAGAGCATGGAGTTCTGGAGAAAAATTCGTGAAAATTATCATTCCCCATCAATTAGAGGACGAAAAAATGACTCCTTACTTTGTCATCAAAGTCGCAGGGGAAGGCTACTCAATGTACCAACCTACCGTATGTGACATCTTAGCCACAGATTGGCTCTTGGTCGACTGATGGTTGTTTCTACGTATCTCACCCACCCTCTCCGAAGGCCTCTTACCGTTGCAGTGACAGGGGCTGGATCAGGCATTGGTCTCGCCCAATGTCTCGCCTTTCTGGAACAAGGTGCTTTTGTGATTGGCGTCGATAAATCCCCACTCCCCAAGGCCCTAATGGCTTATTCCAAAGACCAGCTCGATTATCAAGTGGTTAATCTCACAGAGGAAAAAGCCATTCACCAACTCGCTGATCACTGCCGAGACATGGCCTATCCAATTAACGTGTTGTGCAATACTGCCGGTCAATTAGATGGCTACCATCCCCTTGAAGAGACCAGTGTCGAAGAATGGCAAAGGATTCTCCAAACCAACCTCACCTCCATGTTTCTTATGAGTAAGTATTTCCTAAGCTTTCTCCGCCAACAAAAAGCCTCTCGTCTCATTAACATGGCATCCATAGCAGGTCTCACAGCTGGCGGTGGCGGTGTGGCTTATACCGCTTCCAAACATGCCGTCATCGGCCTCACCAAGCAAATTGCCTACGATTACAGCACAGACGGTCTTCGCGCCAATGCCATTGCTCCTGGAGCCATCCAGACAGCCATGACCCAATCGGACTTCGAAGGCGATGGCTCTCTCGCCCAATGGGTAGCTGACCAGACGCCCGTCAAAAGATGGGCCCAAGCGGAAGAAGTTGCCCAATTGACACTCTTTCTAGCTAGTGACGCCGCAGACTATATCCAAGGAACCGTCCTTCCTGTCGATGGAGGTTGGATGATTCGCTAGTTGGTTCATCTCCTGTATAAAAGACAAAAAACGAACACCTCCCTAAGTAAAAAATCGTGTTCGTTTTTTCTTTGCTTTCTTTTCAAGCGATTAGTGGTCGCGTCTAAAGACCAGGCAATGGTCTGTCGACTCTTCTGGCACATAAGCATAGCCCATCAAATCAAAAGCCTTGACTTCCTCTAAAGTCGTCACTTCTTTCTGATTGAGGTAGGTCACCATTAAGCCCCGTGCCTTCTTAGAGATGGTCGAATGACGCTTCGGTAGACCATCCACCACTTCATAAAAATCAAAATCCACCCATTGATAGCGTTGAGGGGTCAGGCAAGAAGAAAATTCCACACTCGCCAAATTCAATACTAATTCTCCCTCTTCGAAGAAACGATCAAATTCCTTCCCCCAGAATTGCCGAAGACCTTCTCCCTCTACTTGAAAAGACATATTGAAATCCAAACGATAAGGTTTAATCTGATCCCCCGGCTTCAAAACGCCATAGAAGGCAGACAAAATACGAAGATGTTCTTCCAAATAGTCCGGGTGTACCTCTTCAATCTGACGAAAAACCAAGCCATTATACAAGTCCAAAGCCCGATAGGTTTCAGGCGCAGAAAAGTTCTCTTGAAAGGTGAGAACTTCACGCAACTTTTTCTTGCTAACTTGCATCATGTCTTGAATCTCTTCCGAACTTAAAGTCTGATAAACTTCCATAATCTTTCGCGACTTCTCAGACAATTGCCAGTCTCCAGAAACCACGTGTTGGGGATTCATTTCTTTAGCAGGTGCTAAAATAATCTTCATCAATATCCACCTTCTTCTTTGAATTTCTTATGATTTTCTTATCTTTATTTTAACATTTTCTCTGCAAAATTGGTTCTATTTCTTCAAAAGTTTCTTAAAATAAATGCAACTTTTGCTTTTTATCTCTCCCGAGTGTTCCTTCTTTCCTTTTCATTCACTCTAGCTAAAGTTTGCTTTAGCTTCAGGCGCTTACTTTGATGCTAAGTGGGTGATACCTTTTTGTATACAGAATGTATAGAGTCATCTCCCCTGCTTTCCTTTTTGAACAGCATCTTTAAGCTCAAATTTTGGAAAAAGCTCGTCGAAAAGTGTTACGCTAGTTAGGAATACTTAAAATTTTTATAAAGGAGGAATCGAATGACTTTCATTTCATTCATTGGCATCATCGCCACCATTATTCTTATTATTTATGTCTCTGTAAGAGAATTGAACATCATCATCGCCGCTCCACTGGCAACTCTTATCGTTTTAATCACTAACCAAATGCCCACATCGCTCTCATCAACAGTGGGACCCTCGGCGCCATTGCACCAGCTGTACAGACCACTTCAGCCGTTGCTTTCGGGTCTCTACTCGTCAACGCACCTGGCTTCCAAGTCATCGTGAACGGATTTACTCAGCTCTTACCTAACCAACTCTCCCTCTCCGTCACCCTCTCTGCTGTCTTAGGGAGTTTCACCGGTTCTTCCTCCGGTGCTGTCGGTATCATCCTCAATAGCGTCCAAAAAGTTGGCCCTGAAGCCTACGGAGTCTCTCCAGAACTCCTCCACCGCCTCCTCGTTTGTTCGTCCGGGATGCTCGTGAACCTGCCACAATCCGGTTCCTTCATCACCTTCGCCAACTTATCCGGCTTATCCATCAAGAACGCCCGCCTGGCGGGATACCTTCGTCACTATCTTCGGCGCCCACCTCTGCGCTCTGGTCGCTATGCTCCTTCTCACCATGTTCTAATTTTTCAGATATGACCTTGCTTTTTATAGGCATGGTCTTTTTTATAATAATATGCTATGCTAAAGGTAACTAATTATACGAACACGTAACAAAGGAGGACCTTTATATGATTATCACGACCACGCCTTCCGTCGAAGGCCGAAAAATTACCACCTATCAAGGCGTCATCTTCGGGGAAAGTATCACTGGGATCAACCTCGTCAAAGATATCGCCGCTGGTTTTAAAAATATCTTAGGCGGCCGGTCAAAAGGCTACGAAGAAGAACTCTGTAAGGCACGCCAAGAAGCCCTTGAAGAGATGGAACAGCGCGCCCAAGCTATTCACGCCGATGCTGTCGTCGCCATTCGGATGGATTACGAAGTCCTCGGGGCCAACAACGGTATGCTGATGGTGACCTGTTCCGGAACAGCCGTCCAATTCGAAGAAGTCTAACCCCTCTCAACAAACAAACCCCCAAGTGTCACATTGCTGATGCTTGGGGGTTTTCTTATGAAAAAGAGGCGACTGATGACAGTCACCTTTCTCTTTCTCGCAGAATACTCTGCTTATTCTTTTTTATTTTTTCGGCTGCTTAAAGACATACCCCGCACTTGCTAGGAGAAGTCCTAAGCTTGGCAAGATCAGACTTGCTTCCGCCCCTGTCTTCGGTAAGGCCTTCTTCTCTGGACCTGCAACTGCTTCTTTCTTAGCTGGCGCTTTCTTGGAAGGCTTCTCAGCTGGTGAGGAAGGTTGGTCCTTCTCCTTCTTAGGCGCTGGACTTTCTGGTTGCTTAGGTTGTGGACGATCTGGCTGAGCTTGTGGCTCTGGGGCTGGCTCTGGTTGTGGCGTCACTTCTGGTTCAGGGGCAGGCGTTGGGCATGGAACAGGTTGTGGAGTTGGCACAGGGCACGGCGTTGGATCTGGAATGAGGTGAGCTTCTGGTAAAGCCGGTTGAATCCAAACCGGTCCGTTTTCGTGTACCTCTGGTGTAGGCTGTGGTTGGGGTGTTGGTGTTGGTTGTGGCGTAGGAGTTGGCTCTGGTTTTGGCTTAGGTTGTGGCTCTTGAACCGTTACTTTCGCCGTGGCAGTCGTTGTTGTTTTTGCGCCGTCCGTCAGGCTAAATTTAATCGCGTATACGCCCGCCTTAGTATTATCAAATTTTCCAGCATCGATGACAACATCTGCCTTCGATAACGCAGTATCCTCTGTATCGCTCGCTTGATCGATTAAGCTAGCCAAATCGAGTGCGCCATTCACATTGATCGTGGCATCATGAACCGTCAATTGAGGTGCCTTGTTCTTGAAAATAGCATAAACGGTCAAATCTTGTGAAACAGGCGTGTTGCCGTCAAATCCAGCTGTCGTAGCTGCCTTGTCTTGATTCCATCCAACGAAAGAGTAATGGTCCCTTTGTGCGTTCGCTGGCATGGATTGATCTACAAATTTATCCGTCGCAATCGCTTGTCCTGGTTCTACCTTAACCTCTGCCACTTTCTTGTCATCGTTCATAAAGGTAACGGTGTTCGCTTTGACAATGAAACTGTAAGAAATCAGGTTTGGCTGTTTAACCTTCCCCTGATCATCCTTTTCGAGGGCTTCATCAATACCAATTTGGGATTGTTTAGCGGCAAAAATACTCTCCACAACAGATCCACCATCATAAGGGTCATGTTGTTTAAGCTTGTCATTCGTACCGCCAGGCCAAACCCAGCCATAAGCTCCTGAAGCATAACCAGTGATTCGAGTGGCTTTATTGAATTCTACATCTTTGGTAATCTTTAAATTTTTAACCGATAGCGAAGCTTGTTTTAGCTGATTGATTTTTGTGAATCTATCCTTCAGCTTTTCAAAAGGTTGCTCTTTAGTTGGTTTAAATGCCTTTACTCTTGCTTTCACTACAAGCTTGCGTAATTTCGAATCCCAAGTGGACGTCACATCAAAATCATCTAGTCCTGTCACTTCGATCCCTGTGAGATTATTCTTGTCATTCAAAGAAGGCTCCAAGCCCTTTGGTAATTCCAAAGTATAGACAATTGTACCGTCAGCTTCAGTGAGACCAGTTTCTGGCGGATTATTAGCGATAGTGTCCGCACCCGGCATAAACGGATTTAAAACACTCACTAATCTGCTATTCATCAACCTTCTCAAAGGATCTAAATTCAAAGTGAAATCTAATTGAAAATCGTCACCAAGATAATGTTCGATCGTTTTGTTAGAATCTTGATCCTTTTCCTTTAAATCAGCCCGAATGTTATAGTCATATTTTAATACATCTGATTTTTCTAAACTATCTAAAGCATTCTGATCTTTCAACTCGTTTTTAGGTACATAATCATTAAATTTTGGCTCATAAAGCAAATCTTTGTCGACCGTCATGTCATAAGGCACCCACCATTTTCCATCTTTCCATCGATGATAGGACGAATCGTCTGGATGAATACGTCCCGCTTTAATGCTATTTGAATCAAATATCATAAACATCAAAGCCCCTTCATCGTCTTCATCAGGACCTTCTGGCGTGCCTTGTAATCCCATATTAGGAACACCAATCAGACGAACATAATCATCAGAAATTCTATCGACCCAATTAAATTTCTTGGTATCGAGATATTCTTTCAACTCTTGCGGAACATAATTATACAGTCCAGAATTTTCATGTTCATACCACTCTAAATGTGACCTATAATTTCCGTTGGATTTACTGCGCGCTTTCTCCTTAAATTCAGCGATTTCCGTCTTCATATATGCTAAACTTTCAGCACCAAATTTTTTTAAACGACGTTGTTCAGGAGTTTCCTTTACCTCCGTCTGAGCAGAACCTGTCTCATTCGTTCTATCTTCACTATGTTTATCCACAATATCTTTAAGCGTAGGCGTTTCAGTAGTCGTCGATGGCGTAGCGCCTTTATCCTTTTCAGCTACCGGCATCTTTTCGCTCTTATCAGTAGTCACATTGCCGTCGACTTGGCTCGCTTGAGCGATGCTAGATGTTGCAACTGTCCATATCGTAACCGCAACAACAACAGAGACCAAGTGCCTACCGATTTTACGTAAAGCGTAGTGATTCACTTTTTCTTTTTGCATAAAAGTTTCTCCTTTTGATCATTCGTTAAAAAATAGATTTTATATTACCGAGTAAAAATTAAAAAAAAAAAAAAAAAAACCCTTTATTTAAGCGCTTTCGTCCTAAATAAAGGGGGCGAGGTCTTTATAAGAACGCTCCCGTCATCCCCCCAAGTGTCTCATTTCATTTTGAAGTCGGCATATAAAAAAGAGGCGACTGATGACAGTCACCTCTCTCTTTCTCACAGAATGCTCTGCTTATTCTTTTTTATTTTTTCGGCCGCTTAAAGACATACCCCGCACTCGCTAAGAGAAGTCCTAAGCTTGGCAAGATCAGACTTGCTTCCGCCCCTGTCTTCGGTAAGGCCTTCTTCTCTGAACCTGCAACTGCTTCTTTCTTAGATAGTGCTTTCTTGGAAAGTTTCTCAGCTGGTGAGGAAGGTTGGTCCTTCTCCTTCTTAGGCGCTGGACTTTCTGGTTTCTTAGGTTGTGGACGATCTGGCTGAGCTTGTGGCTCTGGGGCTGGCTCTGGTTGTGGCGTCACTTCTGGTTCAGGGGCAGGCGTTGGGCATGGAACAGGTTGTGGAGTTGGCACTGGACTAGGAATTGGTGTTGGTTGGGGTTGTGGCTGCGGGTTAGGGATTGGATTTGGCTCTGGCTGTGGTTGGGGCTGCGGTGTAGGAGTTGGTGTTGGTTGTGGATTTGGCTGTGGTTGGGGTGTTGGTGTTGGTATTGGTTGTGGCTGCGGCGCAGGAGTTGGCTCTATCTTCTTTGTAAATTTCCAATAGCCGGTTAAGGTCATTGCTTCATTTACTTCTGTGTTAGCATCTACTTTTTTATTATTGGCTTCCCAACCTTTTTCTGTATCAAAAGTCCAAGTTCCTTCGTCAGTCTTTACTACATCAGTTGGAAAAGCAGCAAGCGTTGTTAATTTGTCGCCTTCTTTAACTTTTACTGCAGAAGGAGCCGCAGGAATATTCTTAGGTAATTCTTTATTCTTTGTTTCACTTGCGTATTGATAAGTTATATCATATTTCTTATTTTCTTTAAAGGTCCAATAACCTGTTAAGGCCATATCACTTGAAACATTACTAATTTTCTCAACTTTTTTACCTTTAGCATCTGCCCAACCTTTTTCTGTATCAAAAGTCCAAGTTCCTTCGTCTGTCTTTACTACATCAGTTGGAAAAGCAGCAAGGGTGCCATCTTCGTCCTTCATAACGCTAGTTGCTTTAGGTAGTTTATTCGTAACATCACTAGGCAACGATTTAGTTGTATCACTGGATTTGAATTCATATGTTACCTCATAAGGAACACCAACAGTGAAGGAGATCGACTTATCATCTGTAGCGGTGGAATCCTTACCACCTGTTGCTTGATGGCTCTTGAAATCATAACTGAAAGGCATCGTTGCACCATTCAGACTCGCAGTAGCCGCAAATTTTCCTCCAACGGTGCCATTGATGGTGTAATTTTGGCCATGTTTCGCCTGGTCCGTTAATTGAACAACTGGAAGTTTTAAGATAAATTTATCTCCTGTACCTGACACAGCATTGTGAATTTGCATGTACTGCGTAACAGCTTGACCATCTGCTTGCTCTGCTAAGCCCATTTTGACAGTAACGGAATTCGATGTTGGATCAAATGTCGAGGATAAAACCTTAAATTTCGGCTTTTTATCTGTCCCCGTCCCCTCAGTTCCCTCTAAGGTAGGTTTATAGGCCGTACTGTCTTTAAACTTCATCCCTTCTGGCAATTTAAAGGTAGCTTCCATATAAAATTCAAAGCCCTCTTTAGCTATCGTTATTTGTGGAAGCATCTCTGGCTGCACGGTTTGTTCTACTTGATTCAGTCCTTGCTTAACCGGAGTCACATCCAGAGTAGCTATTAGTTCTAGATCTTCTCCCTTCTTCAACGGGCGAACTTTATCCGACTGGCTATTGTATTTATTGTCACTCTCTTTGACTGCCAAATCACCCGCTAAATCAAACGGATCTGTGATATTCTCAGATGGTGACGATGGGTCTGAGGATGTTGGCTTCACTCCGCCTGTAACGTCGATAGTCACTTCGTCCGTTTTAAAAGATTTTAATCCTATTTCCAAAAGAGCCTGCTTTCCTGATGGGTAGAAGCTAAAATCGCCTGATCCGGTGATTTTCTGATCTTTTAGCTGGGCTAAATCGTCTTTTTTAAACTGATACTTAGCTGTAATGGTCACCTTAGGATAGTTCTTCTGAACATCAGCATCATAATTAGTTTTCTGGCTTGGCCAATCCACATCGGCCAATTTTAATTTCAATCGTAACTGATTCTCTTTTTTCTCTTGACCAATGGTAGATTGAGGAATCAGAGCAGAGTCACTTTTGACCGTTACGTCTCCCCAGTTGATATTTTTTGGCAAATTTAAACTATAGTCGATGTAAGCTATCTCTTTATATCCATCTTTGCCATGTGGAAAGCCCATGACCATATACTTCGTAAATGGCTCCATCAATTTCGCTACGGGAACGTCCATGGTAACGGTGCCTTCATAGCTGGCTACTTGCTTTTCATCGATAGTTTCTTTGCCACTAGCGTCCTTGCCTGTCACGGTGCTCTTGACGTATTGAGCGATTTGGAAGTCCGCTTTCTTTTCTCCATCTCTCGTTTCCCCTACGCTGCGACGTGCGCGGACCTTGGCTGGAGATGCTGCGGACGAAGGCTTCACTTTCTGATTTGTGAGGCCTTTATGAGCGATAGCCTCATTGTCTGACTTAGTCCCGACTTCATGACTTGACTTAGGGGCACCGCCTTCCGCAGCTTGGGCAACTTCTTGCGTCCCGACCGCTACAAAACTCACCGCAACGAGGGCTGAAACCAAGTGTCTACCGATCTTGCGTAAAGCATAGTGATTCACTTTTTCTTTTTGCATAAAAGTTTCTCCTTTTGATCATTCATTAAAAAATAGTTTTTCTCATTATTGAGTATAAATTAAAAAAAAAAAAAAAACAAGCCTTACTTTGATGTGATCCCAAAAAGTTAGACTTTTTTATCTGATATTTTATATTTATAAAACACACTATAAATTTTCTTAATTCAATAAAACAAACATCAAAATTACAGAAACTGCTCTCTCCCTTCTTTGCCAAGAATAGCTACATCACGTCCTGCATTTGTGTAACTTTCGCTATACACTAACAAAAACAGGAGGTGTATCGTCATGACAAAGACAGCAAACATCAATATCCGTATCGAACCTGAAGTCAAACAAGAGGCAAAGGATCTTTTCGGTAGCTTTGGAATTTCTGTTACGGATGCGATTAATATTTTCTTGAGAATCTCTATCATGGAGGGGGGCTTTCCTTTCAATATCAAACATCTACGTTATAACGCTGAAACACTTGCGGATATACAAAAAGCTCGTCATATTATTTTCGGGTAAACGCCAGAAAGAGCCTTTTCCTCTCCTAAAGACCTCTTGGATTCTCTTAATGCGGAAGAATAGAGCGAATGCTTCACCTTCAAACGACCTCAAAGTTTCGCAAAGATCACAAACGAATCAAAAAACATTGTATTCTAAATATAAAGATCATGCACTAACGGAAACTTATCAAGATTTTAGAGAGTGTCACATTCAACCGGATGTACCTTTTGATTGATGCTATCAATGAAGAGAGACTCGTCTTAATCGCTTCTCGTATAGGTAGTCCTTCAGATTTATTTAATAAATAACTTCAAAAGCCACCCTAAGTTAGAGTGGCTTTTAAGAAATTTCAACAAAAAAGTGCAAACGTAAATGTTTGCACTTTCTTTGTTAATCGTTCTGATGTAATTGCGCAATCAATTCGTCGATCCGACTGCCGTATGCAATCGATGGATCGCGTTTGAATTTGACTTCTGGGGTTTTGTAGAGGCGTAAGCGTTGACCGAGGAGACTTCTCACTAAACCTGTGGCCTTATCTAAACCGAGTTGCGTTTTCTCACAGACACTAGCCGTGTCTGTTAAGGTGGAGTAGTAGATCGTAGCTTCTTGGAGGTCGCCTGTGAGATGAACATCCGTGAGCGTAACGCCTTGGACCCGGGGGTCTTTGACTTCTTTACGAAGAATAGCGCTGGCTTCTCGGAGAATCTCGTGGCTAACGCGTTCCACGCGGCGATTATTCGTCATTTGATCACTTCCTAACTTCTAGTGGGCTTTCACTTCAATCATATGGTAAGCTTCAATTTGATCTTCAATCTTGATGTCGTTGTAGTTTTCAATCATTAACCCACATTCGAATCCTTTGGCTACCTTCTTCACGTCATCTTGGAAACGACGGAGAGAGGAGAGTTGACCTTGGTAGATCACGATATTATCACGAATGAGACGAACAAGAGAGTCGCGTTCGATGTAACCGTCTGTCACCATACATCCTCCGATCGTCCCTAACTTGGAGACGTGGTAGGTTTCACGGATGGTGGCATATCCGGTCACTTCTTCTTCATATTCTGGATCGAGTTGGCCCTTCATAGCGTCTTCAACTTCTTGAAGGGCGTCATAGATCACATTATGCAAGCGAATCTCAACTTCCTCTTCTTGGGCTTGACTCTTAGCGAGAGGCGTTGGTCGAACATTAAACCCAATAATGATCGCATTAGAAGCGGAAGCGAGGGTGACATCACTTTCGTTAATAGCGCCTGTAGCCGCATGGATAATGTCGACTTTGACCCCTTCGACGTCAATCTTCTTCATGGAGGAAGCGATGGCTTCTACAGAGCCTTGGACATCGGCCTTAATAATAATGTTGACGGTCTTCATCTCGCCTTCTTTGATGGTATCAAAGAGGTTATCGAGGGTGATCTTGTGGGTTTGGCTGCGGCGACGTTCTTGAGCTTGTTGGGCACGGCTTTCCCCGATGCTGCGTGCCGTCTTCTCATCGTCGAAAACAACGAAACGGTCGCCGGCTTCTGGGGTTTCTTGGAGACCGGTAATTTCTACTGGAGTAGATGGGCCAGCTGTCTTAATGCGGCGCCCTTGGTCATTAGTCATGGTCCGTACACGGCCATAAGTATTCCCAATCACGATAGCGTCCCCTTGTTTGAGGGTTCCTTCTTGAACGAGAATGGTTGCCACAGGTCCTCGATGAGCGTCTAATTCGGCTTCAATCACAGAACCGAGGGCATTACGGTGAGGGTTCGCTTTTAATTCTTCGACTTCTGCAACGAGGAGAATCATATCGAGTAATTCTTCGATATTTTGTCCAAATTTGGCAGAGATATTAACGAAGATAGTGTCCCCGCCCCATTCTTCTGGGATAAGTTCATATTCCATGAGTTCTTGTTTGACGCGGTCAGGGTTGGCGTTTGGCTTATCGATCTTGTTCACAGCAACAATGATCGGTACATCCGCAGCCTTGGCGTGGTTAATGGCTTCGACGGTTTGCGGCATCACGCCGTCATCAGCTGCAACGACGATGACCACGATATCGGTCACATCGGCCCCGCGTGAACGCATGGTGGTAAAGGCAGCATGTCCTGGGGTATCTAGGAAGGTGATGTTTTCTTTGTCTTTGCCGACGCGGACTTGGTAAGCCCCGATATGTTGCGTAATTCCTCCGGCTTCTCCTTCAACCACATTGGCTTGACGCAAGTAGTCTAAGAGGGTCGTTTTCCCGTGGTCCACGTGTCCCATAATAGTTACCACAGCTGGACGTGAGGAGATCTTGTCTTTGTCTTCTTGTTTGGCTTCTTCGAAGTAATGATCAAAGTCAGTCGGATCGACGATGATTTTCTCTTCGGCTTCGATGCCAAAGTCTGCAAGAATCACTTGAATGGTATCAGAATCGAGAGCTTGGTTCTGGTTAGCCATCACACCTAACATCATAAGAGACTTGATCAAATCTGCAGGAGATTTCTTCACCCGTTTAGCTAATTCAGCCACCGTCATCCCATCATAGAATTCGACTTTGCTTGGGGTTTCTGCTTTATGCGTTTCAGCAGGTTTGGGTTGATCTCGGTGTTGTTTTTTGCGTTGGTTATATTTCAAAGACTTGTCCTCGTATGCGTTAGATTTGTTTTGGCGCCGATTTTTCTTATTTTGACGTCTCTTGTTTCCAGACTCTTTCTCGTCTTCTTGAGAAAAATTCTTTCTCTTGGAAGCTTTGTCTTTTTTAGGACGATCGGTCTTCTCAGAATTTGGATGCTTTTTTTCGACCGGCTGAGAGGCTACTTTTTTTTCTGATTTTTTGGAATTTTTGGAATTTTTTCCCGAAAAAAGTTGGTCTAATTTTTTTTCTTCATCTGTAGATATTGAAGACATGTGGCTCTTGTAGTGAATGCCGATTGATTCTGCCTTTTCTAGGATTGCTTTACTCGACATCTTCTTTTCTTTTGCATATTCATAGACACGTTTCTTAGACATGCCATCACCTTCCTTATTCTATTAACTCTTCATAATCTGTTCTCTCCTAATTTTATAGAATTCACCCGTCATTTTTTTTATTTCAATGAATTAGCAAAGCCTTGATCAGTTAGTGCGCAGATAGACCGCTTTTTGCCAAGGGCTTGGCTAATTTCGAGGCTATCAAACTCCCTATACAATGGAACTTGATAATAAGAACATTTATTTGTAATATTTTTTAAACTTCTAGGACTCAAATCACTTGCCGCAACGACTAGACAGGCCTTGCCCTGCTGGAGGGTCTGGAGGACGGTGTCATAGCCACTCACTAATTGTCCAGCAACCTGAGCCAATCCTAAGATTTGTAATTTTTTATTCATTCGCTAGTAACTCACGCCGTGCCTTTTGGTGATCGGCATAGTTCTTTAATTCTTGGTAAAAGTCATCACTAATGGTGACGTTGAGCTGTTTATCCAAAATGTGCTTGTCCCACGCCTTTTGCACGACCTCAGGATCTGCACATACATAAGCGCCCCGACCGTTCATCTTACCACTTGGATCCAAAGCAACTGTTTCTTCAGGTGTCCGAACGATTCGAATTAATTCCTTCTTAGGAAATTGTGCATTGGTGACTACGCAACGACGCATCGGTATTTTCCGTTTTTTCATAAGATCCCTCATTTCTTTCCTTCATGTTTTCCGACAATGAGCAAGTCTTCTTAGGCGATTCTTTTTGATCTTGCGCTTGGCTCTTAGTCTTCGATAAGCGTTTCTTGAGGAGCTTCTTCAGTGGCTGCTTCAGCAACTTCAGCCGTCTCTGTTTCTTCCTTGCTTTCAGGGACTTCAACTGCTTCTTCAGCTGGAACTGTCTCTTCACTAGTGGACGTTTCAACCGTTTCTGCTTCTTCGCCGTTTGTTTCAGGAACTGACGTTTCTTCAAGAGAGGCTTGTTCGTCCAAAAGCTCGTTCGCTTCCACAGATGCCTCCGCGTCTTCTGGAAGGGCTTCTTCCTTATTCTCCTCATCACTCACTAACAAGAAACGTTGTTGATATTCTTCAGTTTCCTTGTAAACTTCGAAGTCGGATTGGGCCTTAATATCGATCTTGTAGTTCGTTAGCTTAGCGGCTAATCGGGCATTTTGTCCCCGTTTCCCGATAGCTAAGGACAAGTGACGGTCAGGGACAACGACTACGCAGGAAGATTCATTCGGAACGAAATGAACTTCTAAAACATTGGCGGGATTTAAGGCGTTGGCAATGAGTTGCGCAGGATCATCACTCCATTCAATGATGTCCATGTTCTCCCCTTTTAATTCACTAACAATCGTTTGAACCCGAGACCCCTTTGGACCTACACAGGTTCCCACGGCATCGACGTTCAAGTCATTAGAATAGACAGCTAACTTAGACCGATCGCCAGCTTCTCTGGCAATGGCACGAATTTCAACAGTCCCGTCGAAAATTTCAGGCACTTCTTGTTCAAACAAACGCTTAAGCATATTCGGATGGGTCCGGCTCACATAGATTTGAGGTCCCTTGGTAGTATTTTCAACCCGTTCCACATAGACTTGAATACGGTCTTGCGGTTGGAAACGTTCGCCAGGAATCTGTCCTTCTGGCGTAAGGACGGCTTCAATCTTCCCAAGATTGACATAAACATAACGGTGATCTTGACGTTCGACCACCCCTGTCAACAAGTCATCTTCATAATCGATGAACTCGTTGTAGATAATCGCCCGTTCAGCTTCCCGCAAACGTTGGGTAATCACTTGTTTGGCAGTTTGTGCAGCGATTCGTCCGAAGTCTTTAGGTGTCACTTCGAAGCGGATCTTGTCGCCAATTTCATAGCCCCGATGGATCTCCAAAGCGTCCGCAAGAGAAACTTCTAAGTTAGAATCCATCACGGTATCTACGACTTCTTTGACGGAGTACACGTGGAAGGTTCCCTTTTTGTCATCGAATTCAACTTCCACATTTTGGGCTTGGTTGAAATTTCGCTTATAAGCAAATACTAAAGCGGATTCTACAGCTTCTACGATGGTCTCTTTTGAAATGCCTTTTTCTTGTTCAAGTAATTCAAAAGCTTCTAATAATTTTTTACTCATTTAAACCCCTCTTTAAAATTCAATAGCTAAACGAATCAAGGAAACATTTTTTCTTGGATAAACGCCTTCGAGTCGGCGCGTTTTATCTTTAGTTTCTAAGGTAAAGGCTTCCTCGTCTGCTTGTAACAACTTTCCTTCAACTTGTTTGTGTCCTTGGTATTCCTTATAAAAATTCAAATGTACCCACTGACCGATCGCTTTTTGGATATCTGCTTCCGTTTTGAGCGGACGCTCAGCACCTGGTGAAGATACTTCCAGATAGTAAGCTTGAGGAATGGGATCTGGTTCCGCCTGGTCCACGATAGCGGAGATCGCTTCACTTGCGTCCACACAATCGTCCAGGGTCACCCCTCCCGGCTTATCAATATAGATACGCAAATACCATTCTTTGCCTTCTTTACTGAATGTTAGATCAAAAAGTTCATAACCCTGCGCTTGTAATTCGCTTTCGATTAATTCTCTAACGACATCAACAACTTTAGCCATACTTCCCTCACTTTCTTTCTATTCATGAAAAAGAGTGAGCGTCATTCGCTCACTCCCTCTTCACTATAACAACATTTTTATTGTAACACAACTTTTTCTAATAGGCAAATCTTTCTAGAGCTCGCCTTCTTTTCTCTAGGAGGATGTCGGACTGTCCCCGAAAAATACGACTTAACCGCTTTTCCTCTCGCTCAAAGTCTAAAAGACTCCACTGCAACAAAACTCGAAAAGAATTCATCCCATTAAAAGTCGAAAAGACTCAACTGGTTCTCATCAGGCAGGCCTTCGAGGGCCCCATATTCTGTCATATAGTCGATGACAGACTGAGACGCCTTGCCGCGAATCTTCAGATCTTCCTTCGATAAGAAAGGCGACTCTTCTCTGGCTTTTACCACTTGCTTGGCCACATTCACCCCTAAGCCTGGAATAGAACGGAAGGGAGCAATCAAAGTATCCTCCCCTTCGATCACAAAGTCTTTGGCTTGCGATTTGCTCAAATCAACCATCTTCAACTTCAAGCCGCGCTCCCACATCTCATTCACTAATTCCAGAACGATTTGTAGGGCTTTTTCTTTGGTGCTGGCATCGTTCCCCTTGGCCTTGATCTCTTTGAGGCGGTCCTTATTGCTCTCTAAGCCGCCACACATAGCTGGCAAATCAAAGTCTTCAGCCCGCACACTGAGGTAGGCACAATAGTACCAGATCGGATGGTGAACCTTAAACCAGGCCACCCTCAACGCATTAATCACATAAGCAGCTGCATGGGCCTTTGGGAACATGTACTTGATCTTTTGACAAGAATCCATATACCACTCCGGCACATCGTGTTCTTTCATAATCGTTTGATGTTCTGGGGAGAGGCCCTTCCCCTTCCGGACCTTCTCCATAATTTGGAAGGAGTCACTCTTTGGAACACCCATATGAATCAAGTCCACCATAATGTCATCCCGACAACCGATCACTTCTTTTAACGGCATGCCCTTTTCATTGACCAAGCTTTCTGCATTGCCCAACCAGACATCCGTCCCATGAGAAAGCCCTGAAATTTGAAGCAACTCCGCAAAGGTCGACGGATGGGTCGATTCCAGCATGCCTCGAACGAATGGCGTCCCAAACTCTGGAATGCCCAAAGTCCCCGTCTTAGAAAAGATCTGTTCAGGCGTCACACCGAGAGACTCTGTGCCATTAAAGAGACTGTAAACGTCCGGATCATCGAGTGGAATATCAGTCGGTTGAATGCCAGACAAGTCTTGGAGCTTGCGAATAACGGTCGGATCATCGTGACCCAGGCAGTCCAATTTCAATACATTATCATGGATAGAGTGGAAGTCGAAGTGGGTCGTTCGCCAATCTGCTGTCTGTTCATCGGCAGGGTACTGAATCGGGGTAAAGTCGTAAACATCCATATTCTCCGGAATAACAATGATCCCTCCAGGATGCTGGCCAGTCGTTCGTTTGGCTCCTGTGGCCCCCTTAGCGAGGAAATCCCGCTCTGTGGGACGTAGGTTCAAGTTAAAGTCCCGGTCATAGCCTAAGACATAGCCGTACGCCGTCTTATCAGCGACCGTTGAAATCGTCCCTGCCTTATAGACGTGATCCTCCCCGAAAAGAACCTTGGTATAGTTGTGGGCTTGCGCTTGATATTCGCCTGAGAAGTTCAGATCGATATCAGGCACCTTGTCCCCGTTAAATCCCAAGAAGGTTTCAAAGGGAATATCGTGCCCATTCTTGGTCAAAGGTTCCCCGCAGTTCGGACAATCTTTATCCTCTAAGTCAAAACCTGATCCAATCTCTCCATGGGTGAAGAATTCACTGTAGTGGCACTTCATGCAGACATAGTGAGGCGCGAGGGGGTTCACTTCTGTGATTCCTAGCATGGTAGCCACAAATGACGATCCCACAGACCCCCGTGACCCGACAATATACCCGTCTTCGTTGGATTTTAAAACCAGTCTTTGAGCAATGTAGTAGATCACAGAGAAACCATTTCCGATAATTGAATCCAACTCTCTCTTCAACCGCGCTTCAATCAATTCTGGGAGCGGATCTCCATAGATGGCATGTGCCCGTTCATAAGCGTCATCATGAATCGCTTCCTCTGCTCCATCAATATGTGGCGTATAGAGCTTGTCATGGATGGGTTCGACAGGCTCTATCCAGCTCGCCACGAGGTTGGAGTTCTTGACCACGATCTCGTAAGCCTTCTCCTCACCCAAATAAGCGAATTCTTCCAGCATTTCATTGGTCGTCCGAAAATGGGCTTTCGGGAAAAAGCGAGTGCGGTTCGACTTAATGGAATGGATAAGAATCTCCCGATAAATATGGTCTTCAGGGTTCAGATAATGCACATCTCCCGTCGCCACCATCGGAATATTTAAGGCCTCTGAAACCTCGATCAGGTGCTGGATGATGTTTTCTAATTCCTCGTTATTTTTAATGAGTCCTTCCTTAATCAAGGGTTCATAGACTCCTTTCGGTTGGATCTCTAAGTAATCATAGAAGGCCGCTAATTTCTCAGCTTCTTCCTTTCCCTTCTGCATGGCAGCGGTGAAGACTTCGCCATCAGAACAGGCCGACCCGATCACTAAGTCTTCCCGATGTTTCTCCAGAAGCGAACGAGGAATTCGAGGCACCCGATAGAAGTAATGCACATTGGATTCCGACACCAAGCGGAAGAGGGTCTTCAAGCCCTTCTGATTCTTGGCAAGGATATTCACGTGATAAGGGCGCCCTTGCTTATAAGCTTCCCCCTTACCGAGGTCCTTGTTCAATTCTTCATGCAGGAGGATTTGATGTTTTTCCTTAGCTTCCTTAACAAAAATCCAAGCCAACCCTCCCGTTGAGGTCGCATCGTAGATAGCCCGATGGTGGTGTTCCAAAGCCACATTAAAATGCTTGGAGAGGGTATTCAGACGGTAAGATTTGAATTCTGGATAGAGATAACGCGCCAATTCCAAGGTATCAATGATCGGATTCGTGGTCACTTCCAGGCCGTACTTCTTGTAAGCCGCATCCATAAACCCCACGTCAAAGGTGGAATTGTGAGCCACCACAATACAGCCCTCACAAAAGACCTTGAAGGAACGGATAACTTCTTCCTCAGGTTTGGCATTCGCCACCATCGAGTCTGTAATCCCTGTCAGGTCTGTCGTAAATTTGGAGAGATGGTGACCAGGGTTAATGAACTCAGAGAACTCCTCTATCACATTGCCCTTATACATCTTAACGGCCCCAATCTCGATGATGGTATTATAAACAGCCGATAAGCCCGTCGTTTCTACGTCAAAGACAACATAAGTTGCCTCTTCTAGGTTGACAGGTGCGAGGTTGTAGGCGATCGGAATCCCGTCATCCACAACGTAAGCTTCCATTCCGTAGATCACCTTGACGCCTGTGGCCTTGGCCGCTTGACTGGCATCTGGGAAGGCTTGAACATCCCCATGGTCTGTGATCGCAATGGCGGTATGCCCCCACTCTGCAGCTTGTTTGACGAACTGGTTGGCGGTATTGGTCGCATCCAAAGTACTCATATTGGTATGAACATGAAGTTCTACCCGCTTCTCTCCTTCAGGGGCAGTGTCCTGGCGTTTGGGCTTATGCACCGCCTGCATGTCCCGCACACTTAAGACTAAGTCCCGAGCGAAACGGTCGTCCATCCGGATATCGCCACGCACTCTCAGCCACATACCTTCTTTAATTCCTCGAAAGATGGTAATATCTTCCTCTGAATTGGAAAATCTTTGGATTAAAAAGGCAGAATGATAATCAGTAATTTTAGCGACTAAAATGCACCGTCCTGTTCTTAACTCCCGAACTTCTACTTCAAAGACGACCCCTTCCATAATAGCGTTCCGCTGTTCTTCCACGTACTTATCCATGGACTGCGTGATGTCTTTTTCATGAATGGGACGTCCAAAATGAATTTCGTCAAAGGAGGCTACCTTCTGTTCTGATTTCTTCTGGGATTGACTGGTCCGCTGGGTGGCTTTTTGGGCGAGCGCTTGCTGCTTAGCTTGAATGGTCTGTTGGCGTTTCTCGTATTCTTCCTGCCGTTGACTGGCCTGCACTTCATTAATCACTACCCTTACTCCCACGCCTGAAAAACCTAAACGCTGATAAGCTTGCGTGACCTTCTGAAGGTAGTTGGCTTCAATGTAGTCTTTGACAGGGGGATTATCTGCGAAGACAATTAAGTGATGATCTTTCAATTGAGGGACTCGGTCAAAAACCTGACCAGCCATCCCTTGTTGGAAGTCCAACTCTTGGCAAACAATCGGCCAATAAGCCAAGATCTCCGCCTCGTCAGCTGCTTGAGCTTGGTCACAGTGAATGATCACATCCACCTGAGCAATTCCTTCGAAAGCCCTCTCTACCCCTCCTACAAAGGCTTGATAGACCTCTGCCGGCAAACGATTAGGAAAGGCGACCTCAAAGTGATACCGCCGAGATTGGCGATGAATCACCACCGATTCAATCCGTCCCTCCAAGTTCTCGCCTTGATCCATCGGCCACTGGATCTGCTTCAATAAAAGCGAAAACATTTCTTTTGGATTTAACACACATCATCCCTCCAAAGTCCTATGAATAAAGGAAGCCTAGTTCAAGCTAGGCCTCTTACTCCAATTAAAATAAACGTAAAATATCATTCCAGGTAACTGCTAACATCAAAACCATCAAGAAGAGCGCCCCTATCAAGTTAATCATGCCTTCTGTTTTGGCACTGAGCGGTTTGCCTCTTAGTGCTTCCAAAATATTCAAGAAAGCTTTTCCTCCGTCCAAAGCTGGCAAAGGAAGCAAGTTTACAATGCCTAAGTTCACAGTCAGATAAGCTAACAGGGTGATGATCGCAGAAAATCCCACATCAACAGTTGTCTTCGTGGCTTGATACATATACACAGGGCCCCCTAAATTATTCAAGTTAAAACCTTGTGTGATCATCTTCCAGATAGCGCCTAACATACCGGCAATCAAGGCTCCTGTTGCTGTAAAACCATAGGCGATCTTCTTGAAGAAGCCGCCCTCTTTGTAGCGCATAAAGCCGATTTTTCCGACCTTTTGACCGTCTTTTGTCTCGGTCGTTCCTGTAGTGACTGGGTAGTGCGCAACTTGTCCTTCCCGTTCCACCTTAAAGTCCAAGGATTCTTCGGGATGTTTGGCAATGATGGCTTGCATCTCCATAAAGTTCTCTACCGATTGACCGTTAACTGCCAATATCTTATCACCCTTCTTCAAGCCTTGACTAGCAGCTGGGGAATCTTCCAGGGCCTCACCTAATCGGGCTTCATTGGAATAGACGCCTCCATTTAAGAAAGCTAACAAGATAAACACCAGAATCCCTAAGATAAAGTTATTGACCGGCCCCATAATATTGGTAATCCAACGATTGAACAAAGAAGCCGACTGGAATTGCCGTTCTTGGGGCGCTAGATGGAAGCTGTGTCCATTCACTTCTTCAATTAAGGCATCCGGGAGCACTTCATAACGTTCCGGATCTGTCTGCCCTGTCGGAATCCCTTCAAGGAATAAATCCTTATTCAAATCAAAGTCCATCACCTCTAGCGGCAACCCCTTAAAGTCACTTTCTCCTTCTCCTAAAGTAATGGCCTTCACCTTATCTTCTTCATCCAATTGAACAAGGACCATCATACCTTTTTCAATGAGGTCTTCAAATTCATCCCGACCAGCCATCCGCACGTAACCCCCAACAGGAAGCAAACGTAAGGTATAAACTGTTTCTTTGCCTTTGAATTGGAAGATCTTAGGTCCCATCCCAATCGCAAATTCCCGCACAAAAATACCGGCGCGCTTGGCCATGAAAAAGTGTCCACACTCATGGAAAATAACAATTACACTAAAAATCAGTAAGAATACTATTATTGCTTTCATTCATTCGTTCCCTTCTTAGAAGAATAAGGCTAAAAAATAATGAAACACGGGTAAAACGACCAACATGGAATCAAACCGGTCTAACAAGCCACCGTGTCCTGGAAGTAAATTTCCAGAATCCTTCACACTAAAGTGCCGCTTAATCGAAGACTCAATCAAGTCCCCAAACTGTCCACACAAGGAGAGGATCACCGTCAAAAGGATCGCTTGCAAGAAGGACAAGCTGCCCTTAAAGACAACATATTCCAACAAGCAAGTGAAGACTAAGGCACCTCCAATACCGCCTAGTGCCCCCTCAATGGTTTTATTAGGAGAGATCTTTGGCGCTAATTTATTCTTGCCCCACTTGATACCTGTAATATAAGCACAAGAATCATTCACCCAAATAATTCCCATAATGTACAGCAGAATCGGCAAACCCAAGTCCCTCGTCATAATCAGATAATGATAGCCTATTCCTACATAGAGAGAGGCAATGGAGAGGGTACACAACTTGAGGAAGGTGAGCTTCTGTGGGAAATAAACCATGAGGACAAAAAGGCCAATGACCCCCACATAAAAAGCATCAATCGGTTGAAGGGGCCAAGCGATTCCTAAAGACCCACTCCGCGGCAAATAGATACTGAGCATCATCAAAAAAGCCAAAATTCCCTCAAAAGAGAACCAACGAATCTTCATCATTCTCAAAAATTCCCACAGCGAGAGCGTAGCTACCACTAAAATAAAGGCGGTCATTGGCCAGCCTCCCACTGCCATAAAGGGAATAAACAAAAGTAATCCCAGAATCGCTGTTCGTGTTCGTTTCTTCACGCTTTTCCTCCTTCTACTAACTCAAACCGCCATACCGACGATTTCTTTCCTGATAGGCTGCCAAACAATCTAAAAAAGTTTCTTCATCAAAATCAGGCCATTTCACTGACGTAAAGTACATCTCAGCATAGGCGAGTTGCCACAACAAAAAGTTCGACAGGCGAACTTCCCCGCTGGAGCGAATCAAGAGATCCGGATCTGCAAATTCCCTCAGACAGGCTGTCTTCAAGTGGGCAGATAAGGTCGTTTCATCCACCTGATCGAGAGTCAACTTGCCGTCCCGCACCTCTTGGCAGATCTCTTTCGTTGCTTGAACGATCTCATCTCTTCCTCCATAATTAAAAGCAATATTCAAGATCAAGCCGGTATTATTTTGAGTCGTTTGAATCACTTGTTTAATGGTATGTTTGGTATAGATAGGGATATGTTCTTCCTTCCCCATGATTTGAACTTTGACATTATTCGCCATTAATTCTGGCAACAATTCATCTTGAAGTAGGCCAGGTAATTGCATAATATAGGCCACTTCTGACTTGGGACGTTTCCAATTCTCCGTAGAAAAAGCATAGACAGTGACGACTTTTATCTGGAGCTTAGCAGCAGCGACCACTACCCGCTTAATAGCTCTCAGACCTTCCCGATGCCCTGCTGTCCGCTTTAATCCTCTCTCCTTAGCCCAGCGTCCGTTTCCATCCATAATAATCGCCACATGGTTAGGAATCTCGCCATTGGGATTAAATCGAGCTGTTTCGGTCATTTTTTCCCCTCACTTTACGTCATACATGACTATAATCAATACTTATTCAATTGTACTGTTAGTGAGGGTAAATTGTAAACAATAAACCTCAAAAAAAGAGAAATCTTAAAGGATATCCTTCTTTTTTTACGCCTTAGGTCCTGAAGAAGTCTTCAATCCTCCAATCATCCCTCAAAAAGCAAAAAAAGAGTGCCAACTCTCGTCAGCACTCTCAGATTTCTTAGTCTTTTAAAATTTCTTTTTCTTTCGACTTGGCTAATTTTTCTAAGTTAGCCGTAGAATCATCGGTTAATTTTTGGATGTCTTTTTCCATACGGCGGGCATCATCTTCAGTGATCTCCCCATCCTTCTCAGCAGCCTTCACATGTTCGTTAGCATCCCGTCGAATATTGCGGACAGCCACCTTGGCATCCTCCAAACAACGTCCCACTTGCTTGGAAAGCTCTTGGCGGCGTTCGTTGGTCAAGGCCGGAATCACTAAGCGGATCTTATCCCCATCATTTGTTGGGGCAATCCCAATATCAGACATTTGTAAGGCCTTGTCGATATTGGTAAGGGCGGTCTTGTCGTAAGGTGTAATCAAAAGCATCCGCGCTTCAGGAATCGTGATGGAAGCAATTTGATTGAGGGGAGTTTCTACTCCGTAATACTCCACATTCACGCCATTCAACAAGCTCGCATTGGCTACGCCTGCTCGAATATGCGCTAATTCCCCTTGCAAAGATTGCTCGCTCTTCTGCATCCGTGTTTTGGTTTCTTGTAATAAGTTATCAATCGTCATATTCTCATCCCTTTACTGTTGTCCCAATATGTTCTCCTGCCACTACTCGTCGAATATTTCCTGGTTCATTGAGATTGAAGACGACGATCGGAATATCATTATCCATACTCAAAGAAGAAGCCGTGGAATCCATCACTTGTAAGCCCTGAGTGATCACATCGGTATGGGTGAGTTCCTCATATTTTTCAGCTTCTTTATCAATATTTGGATCAGCAGAATAGACCCCATCTACACCATTTTTGGCCATTAAGATCACGTCTGCTTCAATTTCAGCCGCTCTAAGAGCCGCTGCCGTATCCGTTGAGAAGTAAGGGTTCCCTGTTCCTCCTGCGAAGATAACAACCCGATTCTTTTCCAAATGTCTAATAGCCCGACGGCGAATATAAGGTTCCGCAATTTCACGCATTTCGATAGAGGTCTGTACACGAGTAGGCACGCCTTGATTTTCCAAAGCATCCTGTAAGCCTAAAGCATTCATAATAGTGGCTAGCATTCCCATATAGTCTGCTTGAGCGCGCTCCATACCGATTTCTTCACCGGTTTTGCCGCGCCAGATATTGCCACCACCACATACCACAGCGATTTGAACCCCCATCGCATAAACTTCTTTTAATTCTTGAGCGATGGTCTTCATAGTTTTAGGATCAATTCCAAAACCTGTTTCTCCTGCTAGAGCTTCTCCACTAACCTTTAGCACTACGCGTTGATATTTATTCGTCATGACTCTCTCCTCATTCTCTAATAAAAAGGTTGGGGAAGACCCAACCCTTATTGTACCGTCCGTCTCCCCTAAAGGGTGACTTCTTATTTCATTTGACTAGCTACTTCAGCAGCAAAGTCTTCTTCTTTACGTTCAATTCCTTCCCCTACTGCAAACCGACGGAAGTCTACAACAGAAGCATTTTCTTTGTCTAATAATTCTTTAACAGTCATGGAGTCATCTAATAAGTAGTCTTGGTCATACAAACAGATTTCTGCGAAGAATTTACGCATACGGCCGTCCACCATTTTTTCGATGATCTTTTCAGGTTTGCCTTCGTTTTTAGCTTGTTCTGTCAAAACTTCACGTTCGTGGTCACGACGGGCTTGATCAACATCTTCTTCACTCACGAATTCAGGAGCAATCCCAGACACATGCAAAGCTAAGTTCAAAGCTAATTGAGGATCAGTGGTGTTTGCTAAAACTAAAGTAGCAATCTTGCCGCCCATGTGAACGTATTGACCAAAGGATTGATCATCTGTCTTTTCATAAACTTTGAAACGACGTAAAGCAATCTTTTCCCCAATAACAGCAATCTTTTGATTGATATAATCTGTCAAAGAAACGCCTTCTACTTCCATTTGTGCAGCTTCTTCGTCAGTTTGAGGTTTTGCCTTTAAGAGCGCGTGACCAATAGTTTCTACTAAGTTGGTGAATTTTTCGTTCTTAGCAGCGAAGTCTGTTTCAGCGTTCACTTCCAAAACAACCGCTGTATTGCCGTCTACATAAACCTTAGCAAGCCCTTCAGCAGCAATACGGTCAGCCTTCTTAGCAGCTTTCATTTGGCCGGATTCACGAAGGAAGTCCACAGCCTTGTCCATGTCGCCATCGGTAGCTTCCAAAGCTTTCTTAGCATCCATCATCCCAACGCCTGTTTGATCACGTAATTCTTTGACTAATTTTGCACTGATTGCCATTCTCTTATTCCTCCTAGAATAAAGTTTACACTTCAAATCTTTCAAAAAAATAGCTATCTCATAAGTAAAAGCTACTTGAAGCTTCAGTTACCTAAGAAGATAGCTATCTACTCTATTATATCTTACTATTTTTAAATCTTAACTGCAATAGTTAAGCGATTATTCTTCGTTTTCGCTTGCAAATTGTTGAGCAACTTTTTCAAGATCTTCGTCGGTTGCAAGTTCTTGATCGTCAGCTTCTTCGTCTTCCCCATGATTTCCTTCGATAACAGCGTCTGCTAAACGGCTAGCAATCAAACGAATGGCACGGATAGCGTCATCGTTAGAAGGAATGACATAATCGATGTCATCTGGGTCACAGTTGGTGTCAACCATAGCGATGATAGGAATATTTAACTTCTTAGCTTCCTTAACAGCGATTTCTTCCTTGCGTGGGTCAACCACGAAGATAGCATCAGGAATAGCAGGCATATCTGCCATACCACCTAAGTTGTCTACTAATTTTTGACGTTCTTTGGTTAATTCAGAAACTTCTTTCTTAGGTAAAACATCGAAAGTGCCGTCTGCTTCCATTTGGTCGATGTCACGCATACGTTGAATAGATTTTTGGATGGTGTTCCAGTTGGTTAACAAACCACCTAACCAACGATGGTTAACGTAGTATTGGCCACAACGAATAGCTTCTTCTTCAACCGCTTGTTGAGCTTGTTTCTTGGTCCCTACAAATAAGATGTTCCCACCTTCTGCAGCGATGTCACGGATGAAGTCATAAGCTTCGTCAATCAACTTAACGGTTTGTTGTAGGTCGATAACGTAGATTCCGTTCCGTTCTGTGAAAATGTAACGATCCATCTTAGGATTCCAACGACGTGTTTGGTGACCGAAGTGGACACCAGCTTCTAATAATTGTTTCATGCTTACTTGAGCCATGTAAATACCTCCATTTGGTTTTATTTTCCTCCGTTGCTTCTAAAAGGCGCTACTCATCTGAGCACCCGGCGTCTTCATCCACAACGTGTGAAATAGGTGTGTTCAAACACACTTTATTAGAATACTACACTTTCCTCCAAGAAGCAAGTTCCTTTATTCCTCCACTACAAAAAAAGAGGACCTCTGCCCTCTTCTCGTTTAGAATTTGTAGATAAAATTAAGCGGTCTCCACAGATAGAATTTCAACCGTAAATTGTCCGCCTGGGGTTTCAATATCCACCTTTTCGCCCACTTGATGACCAATGATGGCCTTGGCGATAGGAGATTCATTCGAGATACGTCCACCGAACGGATCAGCTTCTGCTTTTCCGACGATTTCATAGGTTTCTGCTTCTCCGTCAGGAAGTTCGATAAACTTCACCCGTTTACCAATAGAAACCGTATCTTCACCCGCTGCAGAAGGATCGATGATTTCAGCATAACGAATCATGTGCTCCAACTTAGCAATTTGTCCTTCTAAGGCCGATTGTTCATTCTTAGCGGATTCATATTCTGAGTTTTCGGATAAGTCCCCGAACCCTCGAGCAATCTTGATTCTTTCGATAATTTCTGGACGACGACGGACCTTCAAATCTTCTAATTCAGCTTCTAATCTTTTTTTACCTTCTTCAGTCATTGGAAAGGTTTCTTGTGTCATTTCACATTCTCCTAACAGTTTCATAAATATAACAAGATACTATCACGATGTCGTGAAATATGCAATCGCTTTATTTTAAATTTTTTGTTCCAATTTTTTAATGATTATATTTTGCGTTGTCTTCACTGACATGTTCCTTCACTAAGGCTTCATGCTCTTCATAGGTTTTGGAATAGTAGACTTTCTTCGTATCTAAGTTCGCCACAAAGAAGAAATAATCATTCTTCTTAGGAGAAAGAGCGGCCCGAATACTTGACTCGCTCGGACTATTGAAAGGTCCTGGGCCTAGTCCCTTATTGGTGTAGAGATTATAAGGCGAATCAATTTGCGTATCTGCCTCCGTCACATAAGCCAAATGCGCTTTATGCGCATAAAGTAAGGTCACATCCGACTGAAGCGGCATCCCTGCTTCTAAACGATTATAGAAAACCCCAGATACCATCTGCCGGTCCTCATCAGAAGAGGCCTCTCGCTCAATAATCGAAGCCAAAGTCAAGATCTGATGCCAAGTCAAATCCTGTCCCTGGAAAGTAGACGCATACTTTTGACGGATCTTCTCACTCTCTTGAAGCATCTTGTCCACCAAAGTCTTCAAGCTATCTGTCGGCTTTACTTCATAAGTTGCCGGGAAAAGATAGCCCTCCAACTGATAACGAACGTCTTGATTATTCTTCACACCCGATAAGAGTTTGGGATACTTAGCGACACATTCCTGAACAAAATCAGGATCTGTCAGTTGATCCATAACATCCTGCTTAGAGAGGTTGAAATAAGCGGCCATTGCCTCTGCCATCTGTTCAAGCGTCTGCCCCTCTTTCAACAACAAGACATTCACCTTCACGTGCTTCTTGTCTTGCAAATCATTCAAAGCCTTG
Source organism: Aerococcus christensenii (assembly GCF_001543105.1). Taxonomy (NCBI): domain Bacteria; kingdom Bacillati; phylum Bacillota; class Bacilli; order Lactobacillales; family Aerococcaceae; genus Aerococcus; species Aerococcus christensenii. Next base: position 1,448,046 of record NZ_CP014159.1, on the reverse strand, counting down.
TCAAAACCTGACGCTGTCGTCAACTGGTAGGTGCCTGCCTGAATAGGAGAATGTTTCACCACCCGCATGTAGATCTTGAACAAATCCCCACTAAAAACCACGCCCTCTTTGTCTAAGATATAAGCAATTTGATCACTCGTCGCCCCAGTAGGAATCTCTACCTTCACGTCTTTCTTCGCGCCCGTTCCTCCCGACTTCATCAAGAAAGCCATCAATAAAGCAAAGACCACCACCACGAGGGTTAAGGTAAAGATCAAGCTTTTCACTAAACGCCTTGAGAAACTTGAAGATTTCTTTGCTCTTCGACTTTGGTTATTTTTTACTTTTTTAGATTTCTTTAGCACGTCACTTCTCCGTTTCAAACGAATATCGCTTCTTTCCCTTCTTCTTGAAATTCTCTTTTCAAAGAAGAACTACACCCTCTTAATATAGCAACTTTTTAACTGAGAGGTCCTTTTATCATCTAATATCAAAGAAAATGTAATCGTTTCGAAACAATTTATAACCTAATGCTAATATTTTTCCACTCCTCCTATGATTGAAAATTTCCTCCCTCACTCGTCCGCCCACTTCCTCTTCAAAGATCAAAAAAGGGCTGAGCACTTCGCTCAACCCTTTGTCTTCTTCTGATAGTGAGTGTGGCTTTTAGAGCCAACTTCACTTCTTCAGAAAATTATTCTCTTTTCTTGCTTGGAATCATGAACAGACCGGAAGCGGACATCAAGGGTAAGCCAAGAATTGAGGAAGGTGGCTTCTCCCCCTGTAGCTGGCAACTTCTTAGTAGTTGCCTTTTTGGCGGAAGCGTCATGTCCATTCACTCTCTCTGTGCTGTTTTTGGTAGTTTGGACTGATTTCTTTGTAAGCGACGATTTCTTGCCTTTATTTTCAACGGGAGCCCCTTTAGCTGTTGGAGTTTCTTGTGGTGTTTTCTTCTCTTCGTCCTTTGTTTCGGGAATGAAGCAAGTGAAATCTCCGGTAGATTGTGTAGGCTGTTTAGGTTTTGGCTTAACTGTCTCTGATTGAGGCTTAGGAGGTATTTTCTCAGGGTTCACCGTGACTTGAACCGTCACTTTGTGACCTTAGCGATAACTTCGTCTGCTGTCGTTGGTTGACCAAAGTCTTGGATGATTGACCCAGCTGTTGGGGTGTACTTCTCTTTTTCTGGCACTGCCACAATGATCTTTGCTGTCGCATCATCAGTTGTGACTTTTGTTTGGCCGTCCTTAGCTACCTCATCAATAGTCGCAATCGGTGTCATGGCGTAAGTCACTTCATACGTTTAAGCCGCTGCACTTAAAGGAATAAATCCGTCCACTTTATAATCGTAAGAGTCATCCCACTCACCCCGTTTGTGGATGTCATAGGTTAATGCTAGGCCATCCATTTGCCCTTTTTCGGTTACATTTGCCGACTGGTCTCATCTTTCTCTATATAGTTGGTATAACCGACAAATATCCCTTGCTTGTTCTCTTTCACACCCACTCTTTCGTGATTCTTGATTTGTATCGTGTAGCTAAAGGTATCGCCCCGATAAACAGTCAGTTCAGGAACAGGTGTCTTATCTTTTTTGTTGATTTGCTTCCAGTCTGTTTGGGGACTATAAAATTGCATTTGAGGAAGCTCGGCCCATTTTTGTTTAACAAGCTCAGTGAGTGAGAGCGTTTCTTTAGTGCCATCCGCATAAGTGACTACCACATGATTGGCTTAATCGAATTCTACGGTTGCACCTGGATTAGCTTTGCTTACTTGATCAAGAATACTTTTTTTCTCATTTTCAGTGAGTTCGTTAAAGTTATAAACTTCTCCACAATTTGGCTTTACCAGCTTATGTTGTTTTGAAGGAGTGGGTTTGGATTCACCTAGTTGACTAGCTTCTGGCCCATTATTCTTAGCCTTATCTGTTGTCCTTTCAGCCCCTTTCTGAGAAGAATGGCCTTCTGCTTGAACTGAAGCTGGAGCTTTTTCAGTTTGGATTTTCTCCTTTTTTACTGGCTTAGCGCTTTCTTTTGTTGTCTTCTCTACTGGTAGCGTTTCCACTGAAATTTGAGCTGCTGAAACGAGATTCGATGACCCAGCAAACAAAAATAGGGACGCGATGGCCACACTCGCAACTCCAAAACTAAATTTTCGAATAGAATAGCGGGGAATCTTCTCTCCGCCTAATGACGATGCAGATTTTCTTTGACTACTCATCTTAAAATTCCTTCTTTCACATATTGACAATTATTCATAATTTTTCTCAAAGAATAATACATCGGTTTCAAAAAATTCATATGCCTTGAAAATAACTATTTATTTTTTAGAGTGCTATATCTCTCAATAAAAAAATCCCTGCGGCTAAAACCACAGGGATAGAAATTTTTCTTATTTTTATTCTTCTTCGTCGTCTGCTTGGAAGGTATTGAAGACTTCTTCAATCATGTCCCACTCTTCTTCTGTCTCGACAGGATAGAGGGTGCCTTCGCCGGACGTTTCGCTTTCCTTGTATTCATAAGCTTCTACGCTCAACTCTTCCTCTTCACCATCTGGATACACAAGAATGTAGGCTTTGCCATAGTCTTCCGATTCAAAAGTGAACAGCACATGATAGAGGGTCTCGTTGCCTTCTTCATCTGTTAATGTAATATGATCATCTATATCTTTAATCATAAAAACTCCTTCATCATCATGCGATAGAGCCGCTATCATCGGGCGAAAAGCGAGTGCAATTAGTTGAGCTTGCCCGCATTCGCATCGAGGTAAGTTTGTAAGATCAGAACAGCCGCTAACTTATCAATGACCTTTTTGCGTTTCTTGCGGCTGAGATCAGCCTTTTCAATCAGGAAGCGCTCGGATTGTTGTGTCGTTAAGCGCTCGTCTTGATAGACAACAGGCAAGTGGAAACGATCTTCTACTAGCTTGCCGTAGTAGCGAGAAGCTTCGACACGTGGGCCTTCGGTATTATTCATATTCTTCGGTAGTCCAATCACCACACGTTCGATATGATATTCCTCTAACCACTTCTCTAAGCGATCTAAACCATATTCCCCAGCTTCTTCATCGATCAGAATGGTTTCAATGCCTTGAGCTGTCCAGCAAAAAGGATCCGAAACCGCCACACCTACTGTTTTAGAGCCTACATCTAATCCAATAATCCGCATGCCTTATTCACGCCCTGTTTGTTTCATGTAGTGAGCAACTAATTCTTCTAGAATTTCATCACGTTCATGGTAACGAATAAGATTTCTCGCTTGGTTATGCCGCGGAATATAAGCAGGATCTCCAGATAACAAATATCCTACGATTTGATTGATGGGTTGATAGCCCTTTTCAACCAAAGCGTCATACACGATCTCCAGCGTTTCTTGAACATTTTTTTCTTTGCTTTCATCAAAACGGAAAAGAACGGTTTCATCTTTTACACTCATAATTGGCACCTCCAGCAATCATTTCTTATATTGTAACTGAAAAGTGAATCCTCAACAAGTATTTTCTATAGGAAAACTAGGAGACTTGAATAAGGCTTCCATTTTTCAGATCTGCCCCCTAAGAAAGAGGCCCTTGTCAGCAAGGATCCTCTTTCCAATGTTGGGGGGAATTTTCCCTCAGTAGTTCTTAAAAATTTAGGCCAGTAAGGTCTTTACTTGAGCGAGTGCGTCTGGAATACCTGCTGGGTTCTTCCCACCGGCTTGGGCCATGTCTGGACGGCCACCGCCACCACCGCCAACAGTTGGTGCGAGTTGCTTGATGAGGTCCCCAGCTTTGAGGCCAGCTTTAATGGCGTCTTCTTTGACTGCTACGAGCAAGTTAGCTTTGCCTTGGTTAGAGGTGGCCAAAACAAGGACTTGTGAATAATCGGCTTGTTTCCATTCATCACTAATCTTTCTGAGGTCGTCCATGGTTTTCCCGTCGAGGGCTTCTGCAATATAGGTGTACTTCCCAGAATTTTGAATATGACTAAAAATTTGAGAAGCGGCGGCTTGATTGGCCTTGGCATGAAGAGATTCGATCTCTGATTCGAGGGATTTTCGCTCTTGATCGAGTTGTTCTAAGCGGTGAGCGATCTCTTCTGGTTTCTTGACTTTCACGCTTTGAGCAACTTGGTCTAGGAGTTCGCTTTGCCCTGTGCTGTATTCATAAGCTGCTCGAGAAGTATAAGCTTCGATCCGACGAATCCCAGAGCCGATCCCTGATTCTGAGATAATCTTGAAGCTGCCGATGAAACCGGTATTCGCCACGTGTGTGCCCCCGCAAAGTTCCATGGACCAATTATCGATGTTGATGACGCGGATTTTATCGTGGAGTTTGAGATATTTTTCTCCGAATAAGGCGATCGCGCCATGTTCTTTGGCTTCTTTGAGGGTAGTGTGGATTACTTCAACTGGAATTTGTTCCCAGATTTTTTCATTGACCCGACATTCGATTTCAGCGAGTTGTTCTGGGGTCACTTGACCGAAGTAATTGAAGTCAAAGCGGAGATAGTGGTCATCAAGAAGGGAGCCGGCTTGGTTGACTTGAGAACCGAGGACATCCTTCAAGACTTGATGCAAGAGGTGCGTAGCGGTGTGGTTATTACGGATCAAGCGACGACGCGCACTGTCTACAGCGAGATGGATCTTTTGTCCAACTTTGAGTGGTTTGAAAGTTTCAACGGTATGGAGATTTTGATCATTTGGCGCATGCTGGGTATCTACGATCTTCCCTAAGAGTTCGCCATTTTCATCATAGACGAGTCCCTTATCTCCGACTTGTCCGCCGCGTTCCCCGTAGAATGGGGTCTTGTCCGCCATGAAGTAAGCCGTCGTCCCTGCCTTGACTTCGCTGACTTCTTCCTCTTCATGAACAATCACAGTGACTACAGCGTCTGTCTCGTCTTCTTGGTAACCGGTAAATTCAGAAGGCGTCTCGATATCGCTGAGAACCGTCGATTGAACGTGAAGGCCACCGATGTCCTTACGAGCGGCACGAGCGCGTTGCCTTTGTTCTTCCATAGCTTGTTTAAAGCCTTCTGTATCGACAGTAAAGCCTGCTTCTGAGAGGCATTCTTCCGTTAATTCTAACGGGAAGCCGTAAGTATCGTAGAGCTTGAAAGCTTCTTCTCCTGCTAAAACGGTAGCCTGTTGGTCTTTGAGCTGGTTGATAGCTTCTGTAATGATCGCTTCACCGTCTGCGATGGTTTCTTGGAAGCGGGTTTCTTCCTTATCGATCACCGTTTGGATGAGGTCTTGTTTTTCGGTGACTTGTGGGTAGTGTTTGTTCATCTTTTGAGCAACGATCGGCACAAGTTTAGCGAGGAAGTTGCCTTTAACCCCGAGCCTGCGTCCGTACATCACGCTACGACGGATTAAACGACGAAGGATGTAACCTCTCCCTTCATTGGAAGGTAAAGCATTATCCCCGATTGCGAAGCTGACTGCCCGCACATGGTCTGCGATCACTTTCATTGCGGTATCGACTTCTTTGCTTTCGCCATAGTGGTGGTTGTCAGAGAGTTCTTCCACCGCATGAATCAGAGGCATCAAGAGGTCCGTTTCAAAGTTAGTTGGGGTTTCTTGGAGAACACTGGCGATCCGTTCCAATCCCATCCCAGTATCCACGTTATGTTGTTTCAATGGCACATATTCCCCGTTTGGTAAATGGTTGAATTCAGAGAAGACAATGTTCCAAATTTCAAGATAGCGTTCGTTCTCGCCACCAGGGAACATTTCTGGATCATCATCGGGAATATCTTGATATTCCTTGCCCCGATCGAAGAAGATTTCGGTATCTGGACCACATGGACCAGCGCCTAAGTCCCAGAAGTTGTCCTTCAAAGGTATAAAGTGATCGTCAGATAGTCCCGTCACTTTTGCCCATAATTGGTGAGTCAAGTCGTCTTCTGGATAGTAGGTCATGTAGAGAAGGTTAGGATCCAAGCCTAGCCACTTCTCCTCAGAGAGAAATTCCCAAGCCCAAGGAATAATTTCCTTTTTGAAGTAGTCTCCAACGGACCAGTTTCCCAACATTTCGAAGAAGGTTTGGTGACGTGCGGTCACCCCTACATTTTCAATATCATTGGTCCGAATACATTTTTGTGAGTTAGCAATCCGTGGGTTTTCTGGGACTTCTGAACCGTCCAAGTATTTCTTGAGGGCGGCTACCCCAGAGTTCATCCAAAGTAAAGTAGGGTCATTATCTGGGACGAGTGAGGCACTCGGATAAATGTCATGCCCTTTTTCCCGCCAAAAGTCCATCCACATTTGTCGAATTTGTTCACCGGTGAGTTGTTTCATTATGATTCCTCCTCTAAATAAAAAAAGCACTAGTCATTATAAGGAGGGCGCCACGGCACGGTACCACCTCCATTATAATATCTAGTGCGACATTATTTCTTCATTCATGCTTGATAACGCGAGCGCGACGAATTTTCATTCGTATCTTCGAAAAGGGAGCATTCTTATCCGTGGAGGCTTTCACCTTTTCCTCCTCGCTAAAGGGGGATAACAATATGTTCTTTTCTAAGAGAGGACCTATGATCTCCTCTCACGCTGTCTCATTTTATACCCTTTATCAGGGGATTGTCAATTCTTTTTTCCTGGAATAAGTGGAATAGAAAGTTTCAACTAATCAATATAAGTCCCCGGTCGCTCACTGAACCAAGAGTACATCCAACCGATCAGTAAGCCTCCACCAACATAATTGCCGAGAAAAGTGAACACGTAATTTTTAGCGACGGAGAGAAGCGTCATTCCTTCTACGGGACCTCCATTAGCAAAGAAAGCCATCGGGAAAGAAACAAAGTTCGCAATCACGTGCTCGAAGCCGCAGAAGGCAAAGATAAAGATAATAAAAATGATCGACCAGACTCTGCCATCTGCATTCTTCATACGGGTAGTTGCCACTAGAGAAGTCGCTACGATAATATTTGCGAAGATCCCCTCAATGAAGATCGTCCAAGCAGATTTCGTAAATTTAGCAGAAACCGCTGTAAATAAAAAATGATCACTGGGTAAATTTTGATAGATAGCTGACTGACTAAAAATAAAGGCGCAAATAATACCTCCTATTAAGTTAAAGAGAACGCAAGTCATCAAGATACTGAGCGCTTTCTTCAAGGGAAGATACTTCTTATGAACAGCTACCGTCATAAACAACATATTGGCCGTTCCTAATTCCACATGCATATAAACAATCATCACCAAGGTCCAGGCAAAGAAGAAAGCAAAAAGAAATTTCCCAGAGCCTGGTAAGACTTGATTGCCTAACTGAGCAGTCATCATCGCTATTGTCGTTCCAAAGGCCAAATACATGGCGGCATAAATACTTCTTACTACATATCGCCAATAGCTAGACTCGTATAAGGTAGCTTTTTGCTCAATATTATCATAAAACATCGGCGCCAGTGTGCCTTCTTCTGGTCGCTCTCCATTTAAATATTGCATAATATCATCTCTTTCCTATATCTAAAATAAAAATAATAAAATTTTTAAATGAATTTCTTTTTCTATCTTAGCATGAATGTGAATCTTTTGGAAGCGGTAACATTACTAATATTAAAGCTTTTTAGTTGAATATTTCACATGTTATAAGGACTAAGCCCTTCCATGCCAATAAGCGGGTCCACCTCTCCCTTGAGAACCATCTCAGGGGTGAGCCAAGTGACAGACGATTTAGAGAGAGTGCCTTCAACAGGAGTTCCTTCTTCTTCCCCTTCTTCTCCTTTAACCAGAAGAACAGGAAGAAGTTCTTCCTCAGCGACGAGCTTCTCTAAAAGTCCCGTCTGCCGCTTGAAGGACTCTGTTTGAATTGCGCAAGCAAAGGCCTTCTCTTCCCCACAGAGGATCAGTGATTTTTTCGCACGTGTAATCGCTGTATAGAGGAGATTCCGCTGGAGCATCCGTCGGTATTGTCCGAGTAAAGGCAAGATCACAATAGAAAATTCGGAGCCTTGTGCCTTGTGAATAGATGTGCAATAAGCTAAAGTTAACTTCTTAAAATCTGTCCGTAGATAAGTCACTTCGTGGTCATCAAAGTTCACCACTAACTCATCGGTCTCGCTATCCGTTTCATTGGCGTAGAAGATACCCGTAATTTCTCCGATATCACCATTGAAAATATTTTTTTCGGGCTGGTTTTGTAATTGGAGGACCTTATCTCCGACACGGAAAGTCTGTTCAAAAAAGCTCACTTCCCTTTTCTGACCGTCCGAGTTCGGATTTAATTGTTCTTGGAGGGAGGTGTTGAGCTGGTCAATCCCTGCTTGTCCCCGATACATAGGAGCTAAGACCTGGACGGACTTCTTAGGGTAGCCTTTAGCAATGGCACGTTGAGCGACCTGAGCCACAAAATCCGCCATTTGGTAATAAGAGACCTGGAAGAAAGACCGGTCCGGTTGATTCTGTGTGAGGTCTTTAGGGACTTTTCCTTGTTTAATCGTATGTGCCAAGAGAGAAATCGTCGACCGACTATCTTGGCGATAGATCTGATCCAGCTCATAGGAAACGACTCTCTGACTAGCTAATAGATCTGCCAAAACTTGCCCTGGTCCAACAGAAGGCAGCTGATCTTGATCCCCTACCAGAATAACCTGCATGGTGTTGGGAACTTGATCTAAGAGCTGGTAAAAGAGCCAAGTATCCACCATAGACATTTCATCGACAATCAATAAGTCTCCTTCAATACTCATCCCATAACTGGATTCACTGACTTGGCTTTCGTCTTCTTCTCCTGTTAGCCCTAACAAGCGATGAATGGTCGAAGCAGGGAGGTTCGTCGTTTCGCTCATTCGCTTAGCGGCACGTCCCGTCGGCGCAGCGAGATGAATAGGGAATTCTCCATAATCGTAAGCATCCGGATCCAAAGATAAGTCATGTAAGCGGGCATAACAATCAATCAAGCCTTTGAGAACCGTTGTTTTTCCTGTCCCAGGTCCTCCAGTTAAGATAAAGACTTTAGAACTTAAAGCCAGTTTGAGGGCTTCCTTTTGAGCAGGACCATAATGGATACCTAACTTTTCCTCACTTTTCTGGATCTCTTGGTCAAAATTCCAATCTTTTGCTTCTAACTTAGGACCCGAATTCTGTAATTGAGTCAACCGTCTGACAATCCCTTTTTCCGCAAAGGATAGGCTCGGCAAACTGAAGAAGTCCCCCTCTTGAATCAAGCTCCCAATGTCTACAAGGTCACTGAGCGTATCCTCTAACTTCTGAGCTTCAATGTCAGAAGAGAAGGTCCCTTTCTTCAATATTTGTTCCGTTTCTTCTAATAAGACGTTTTTTGCTATCTTGGTGTCTCCACTGCCGTAACACAAGCTTTCCAAACAAAAAGCTAAAGCTGCCGTTAATCGTCTGGGATCATCCCTCTCAAAATCTAAGCGCTGGGCTAATTGATCGGCCTTCTGGAAGCCGAACCCTTGAAGCTCTTTGACTAAGAGATAAGGATTGTCTTCAACTACTTCGGCGGATTCTTCCCCATACTTGGCGTAAATCTTGGCTGCTAGTTGATTGGATAAGCCCAGTTCTGCTAATTTCAAGAAAACTTGCTGGTCGCCTTGATTTTCTTTAATTTTTTCTTTGATAAGAGTGCGCTTCGTTTTCGTGAGCCCCTTGACTTGGTCGAGCTGATCAGGATCATTCAGAATAACCGTCAAAGCGTTCATTCCTAAGATCTCTACGATCCTTTCCGCTAGAACTTTCCCAATTCCTGGAAAAGCTTCACTGGAAAAGTAGCGAATCAGGCCTTCTTTGCTGGTGACTTGCTTCTGTTCGTAGCGCGTCATCTGGAACTGAACGCCATAGCGGTCGTGGTCGACTAAGTGTCCATAAAACTGGTAAGTCGTGCCTTCTTGAAGACTTATAAAAGTTCCCGTCACGACGATGTGCTTCTCTGAATAGAGGGTATTGGTTTCATCAATTCGGATACGTACCACCCGATAATAGTTATCAGGATTGCTATAAAAAGTCGCCTCTACTTCTCCTACAAAGTATTCTTCTTCCTGCATTCTCCTTAGCCTCCCTTTCTTCAAAGCCATTTCTTGTTTTTCTTCTTCACAAGAAAAAGCCCCGGCCGATGAGGGTCAGGGTTCTTCTCCCAACTTGTTCTTATTGATATTGGCGCTTTTCTTCTCCTTTATAAGCCGCATCGATGGTAGCGCCCCCTAAGCAGCGCTTTCCTTGGTAAAAGACCACCGATTGGCCAGGGGTAATCGCCCGAACAGGTTCTTTAAAGATTACCTTGAGGCGATCCTCTTCTAGGAAGTGAACCGTCACTTCAACATCCTTTTGCCGGTAGCGGAACTTGGCTGTACAGGAGAAGTCTTCTCTTGGGAAATCTTCCTGGTTGAAAGAAATATCACTCGCTAACAGATAGTCGGCATAGAGATAAGGATGGTGATAGCCTTGGCCCACATAGAGTTCGTTTTTTGCTTGGTTCTTGCCAATGACAAACCAAGGTTCATTCAAGCTCCCCTTGGTGCCGCCAATTCCTAAGCCCTTTCGTTGACCAATGGTGTAGTACATCAAGCCTTGGTGTTGTCCCATGACTTCCCCATCGAGCGTCTTCATCTGTCCAGGCTGGGCAGGCAAGTAATGAGAAAGGAATTGGTTAAAGTTCCGCTCACCAATGAAGCACACCCCCGTCGAATCTTTCTTATGAGCCGTTGCTAGATGATGTTCTTCTGCAATCTTTCGAACTTCAGCCTTCTGCAAGTGTCCAATCGGAAAAATCACCCGTTGAAGCTGAGACTGGGTCAATTGATTGAGGAAGTAAGTCTGATCCTTGTTGGCATCTGCCCCTCTTAAGAGCTCCACTTGACCATCTTCTCTGCGCCGAACTTGCGCATAGTGCCCCATGGCAATATAGTCTGCCCCTAGCTCCATGGCATAGTCCAAAAAGGCCTTAAATTTGATCTCTTTGTTGCACATCACGTCCGGATTGGGCGTTCGATCTTTGCGATATTCTTCTAAGAAATATTCAAATACTCGGTTCCAATATTCTTTCTCGAAGTTAACGGAATAATAGGGAATTCCAATCTGACTTGCCACCGCTTGGACGTCTTTATAATCTTCCGTTGCGGTGCAAACCCCTTGGTCATCCGTTTCATCCCAGTTCTTCATAAAGAGACCGATCACCTCATAGCCGGCTTCTTTCAAGAGAAGGGCAGATACCGAAGAGTCTACGCCACCACTCATGCCTAAAACAACACGCGTTTTTTTATTTTCATTCACAACACCACCATCTTTCTTAGACAAAATTTACGATTGAAGGTCGTATGTTTTGCTGTGATTTCCTAAGTTCTAATCTTATCGATCCTCGTCTTATTTATCAAGTCCTAATTTGATTAGGTCGTTGAAAGGGGACTATCCCTTCTCAATTGAACTTTCTTGGTCAGGCAGGCCTAGTCTGTAACTTCTTGAAGGACGTGTCTTTCTTCCATATCTTTAAAAATAAAATCGAGCTGGGCAGCTATGCCTTCCATGCCTTTGCTATGGTAAACGTCTAAAGCAACCAATCCCATTTGGTTGGTAACAGTCATTTGGAGCTTATGGACGTCTTGATCCACCGCCATTTTAAGGTAGACCCCCTTTTGATCGGTAATTGCCGCTTTGACTAATTGATTGTATTCAAAATTGCCCTTTTTGGTGACCAAGAAGCCATAATCTCTCAAGGTAAATGCCTTACATTCTGGATGGACCCGATAACGTCTGGGACTTCCCTTTAATTGTGCTGTTGCTTGAAATGCCATATACTTTCTCTCCCTTATTTGTTTTTCATATTGAAGTTGGACGTGTTCACACCGTTTGGCTTTGCCTCATGACAGAGGGCGTCCATTAGACCCACTGCGCAAAAATATCCAAAGTTTTATCAAGTTCTTCACGGGTGGTTTGCTTACCAAAGGATAGTCGCAAACTTTCTCTGAGGCGGGGGCTGTCTGGGCCGTACATCGATAGAAGCACCCGACTTGGTTCCAGAGAACCTGCTGAACAAGCAGACCCTGCTGAAATACAAATTCCTTCTAAGTCTAAGCGAATCAAGGTCTGGTCACTCGGATGGCCTGGCCAGTAGAGATTGAGGAGGTGAGGCAACTCGACCGTCTGTGGGCCGTTCACCTGAAAATTCAACCCTTTTTTCTCTGCTTGTTCGAGGAAGTAGGCCCGCATCTCCCCCAGATGTTTATTATTCTGATCGGCTTCTGCCTGAAGAAGACGTACCGCTTCACCAAGGCCTAAGATCTGAACCAAACTCTCAGTTCCTGCCCTTAAGCCATGCTCCTGCTCCCCACCTCGGATATAAGGCGTAAAGTCTCGCTTAGCCTTACGGTAGTACAAGAAACCCACTCCTTTTGGTCCGTAGAACTTATGGGCAGAGACACACAGTCCATCTATCCCCATCTGGTCAACATCGATCGGAATATGCCCGTAAGTTTGGACTGTATCCGTATAGAAGAAGAGCCCCTTCTCTTGGCAGAACTTGCCGATCTGTGCGATAGGTTGGAGGGAACCCACTTCATTATTCCCCGCAAGAATAGATACCATGATCGTGTCTGGGCGAACGGCCGCTTTTAAGGCGTCAAGAGAGATGTGCCCCTCCTCATCCAAGGAAAGATAGGTCACTTCAAAGCCCTGACTCTGTAAAAAGTGAGCCGTCCGATAACTCGAGGCATGTTCTACCTGGGTCGTAATGATGTGCTTGCCCTTGCCACTGAGCCGTCGAGCGGTCTGAACCAAGGCGGAGTTAGTGGCTTCCGTAGCACCACTTGTAAAAATAATATCGCTCGCCTCTGCGTGAATACTGGATGCAATTTCTTGACGAACTTTTTCAAGTTTCGCATGCGCACTTCTCCCCAGAGAATACAAACTCGAAGCATTGCCAAAGTCATTCTGCATCGCCTGTGTCATCGCTTCGATAACCCGCGGATCCATTGGAGTCGTTGCCGCATAATCAAGATAAATCATCTCATCCCTCCTTTTCCTTCTTATCCTTTTCATTGTATCACTTTCTCACCTTCCCTGTCGCTTCCTTTTTCATTATTTCTTAGGGAGTGGCTTTCTCTTTTTCAAAAAACACCATCAATCGCAGCCCCTCCTTTTGTGCTATACTTAAACGGAACTTCCAGAATAATGGAAACTTCCACAGAAAGGAATGTCAACTATGAATTCAGACGCTCCACTCGCCTACCGCATGCGACCGCGCCAATTAGATGAAGTGATCGGGCAATCTCATCTCGTCGCTCCTGGGAAAATCATCTGGCGCATGGTCCACGCCCAAAAACTCAGCTCAATGATTCTCTATGGCCCACCAGGTATCGGAAAAACCTCTATCGCTAGCGCTATTGCTGGCTCGACTCACCACGCCTTCCGTCAGCTGAATGCAGCGACCGATAACAAGAAAGCCCTCCAAGCGGCCGTAGATGAAGCAAAATTTTCCGGAGGACTTGTTCTTTTACTAGACGAAATCCATCGCTTGGACAAGACCAAACAAGACTACCTCTTGCCCCATCTTGAGAAAGGAACCCTCATCCTCATTGGAGCGACCACTGAAAATCCCTACCTCTCGATTAATCCGGCTATCCGAAGCCGGACACAGATTTTCCCCTTACATCCCCTCTCTCCAGAAGATATTCTGCAAGGATTAGATCAAGCCTTAGCGGATAAGGAGCGTGGCCTAGGGGACTACGAGATTCAACTCGATGAAGAGGCGCGTCAGCATTTCGCTCAGTCTTCCAATGGAGACTTGCGCGCTTCTCTCAATGCTTTAGAGTTGGCTGTTCTTTCAACTGAAAAGGACGCTCAAAGGAAGATACGGATTAGCTTAGAAATTGCCGAAGAATGCCTCCAGAAAAAAGCTTTCTCTCACGATAGCAACGGCGACCTTCATTACGATGTGATCTCTGCCTTCCAGAAAAGTATCCGTGGAAGTGATGTGGATGCCGCCCTCCTTTATGGCGCTCGTTTAATAGAAGCCGGGGATTTACAGAGCTTGGTTCGGAGATTGATCGTTTGCGCCTATGAAGACGTAGGTTTAGCTAATCCTGAAGCCTGTCAACGAGCGGTTACTGCTTGTGAGGCGGCCTTGAAGGTAGGATTACCTGAGGCTCGTATTCCTCTGGCGAACGCAATTATCGACCTCTCCCTCTCTCCGAAGTCTAACTCCGCTATTCTTGCTATCGACGAAGCTTTGAGTGATGTACGTACCGGAAAAGGTGGCCTTATTCCCGATTATTTAAAAGATGCCCACTACGTAGGGGCAAAAAATCTCGGCCACGGTGTCAACTATCTCTATCCTCATGATTATCCTTCTCACTGGGTTAAGCAAGCCTATCTCCCGGAAACACTCCGTCACCGGCACTACTATAAAGCTTGCCACACCGGTGCTTATGAGCAAGCTTTAGATAGGGAAAATCAAAAAAGGCGCCAGCGTTCCTAAAACAAGCCCCCTTTATTCAAGGACACTCTATCCAACCGAGTCCCTCTGAGGGAATGTGAAATTATCTTGCATAATCCGCTAAATCATGTTAATATACTGGTGATGACAGGGATCTAAAGTACACGTGATTCTTTTTATGTGCTGACCGAACAATGACTATCTAGGGAATTGTGAACGTCTACATAAGTAACGCCTTTTATAGAAGGACTACTGAAGTCGGCTATATCAGTACCCACCTACTATCACGTGGGTTCAGACAGATAGAGTTTTAACGGTACACTTGGAAACCTGCATAAAAATAAAACTATTTTTTAAACCTAGGTATGAAAACCTAGGTTTTTTGTTTGCTTATTTGGAATTCTTAAATTTTTACTCTTTCAGTTTTTACACTCTCTCTTTCAAAAGAAAAAGCATGAAAATTTGGATGGTAAGCGTTTTTTTTATGCTATTAATCTGCTATAATATGAGTGAAAGGGAGTGTGAAAAATGTATAAAAAATATCAACGTATCTTAGCTCCAGTCGATGGCTCCAAGGAAGCGGAACTGGCTTTAAAAAAATCGATTGCTATCGCTCTTCAAAACGATGCTTCCCTTATTATCTGCCATGTCGTGGACACTCGCTCCATCCAAACAAGTACAGGCTACGAAGGCATTCTATCGGATGAATTAGTCGATCAAGCCAAATCCCTCTTAGCTGATTACAAGAAGTATGCGGAAAAGCGTGGAGTCAAAGAAGTCAAAACGATCATCGATTATGGCTCTCCAAAAATTCAAATTGCCTTCAAACTTTCTAAGGAAAATAATATTGATTTGATTATGATTGGAGCGACTGGCTTAAACGCTGTTGAACGCTTATTTATCGGGTCCGTTTCTGAATACGTCATTCGAAACGCTAACTGTGATGTGTTAGTGGTTCGTACCAATCTTGAGAATATAGAAGAGGACGACTAATTCCCCTTCTTACCACAACAAAAAGCACAAGACATTCCTTAAATTAAGAATGTCTTGTGCTTTTTTGGGATGATCACTATTTAATATTTAAAATTCGTTTTTCTTATGCTTACCTTAAATCATCATAAAGGCATAAGCTGCTAATGCGCCGCCTATCATAGGTCCTACCACAGGAATCCAAGCATATTCCCAATGTGAACTTCCTTTATGGTCCATTGGAAGGAAGGCATGAACGAGACGTGGCCCTAAATCTCGCGCTGGATTAATCGCATACCCTGTCGGTCCACCTAATGAGACCCCAATGCTGATAATCAAGGCTCCTACCACAGCGGTCCCTAACCCTGGCGCCATGGTTGTTTTGGTAAAGGAAAGAATACCAAAGACTAAGACAAACGTTCCGATAGCTTCACTCAAAAGATTATTCCAGTCAGAAGGAATAGCTGGGCCTGTGCTAAAGGTACCTAGAATGGTTTCCCCATCTTCCGTCACTTGATAATGTTCATAGTAATGGAAGTAAACCAAAACTTGCCCCACTATCGCACCTGCCATTTGTGCCAATATATAAGGGAGAACGAGATTCCACTTTAGAGATCCTTGAATAGCAAAAGCCAAAGTCACTGCCGGATTCAGATGGGCTCCACTGAGATAGCCAGAAGCAAAAGCTGCTACCATCACCGCTAATCCCCAACCTATATTGATTGCTAACCAGCCAGCATCCTTTCCTTTGCTATCTTTTAAGCTAACATTAGCCACTACCCCATTTCCTAATAAAATCAAAAGTGCCGTCCCTAAAAATTCCCCTAGTACTGCTTGTTCCATTTTATTCCTCCTTAACTTTTTGCCTTCAAATCAGACAAGTCATTCTCTCGTAATGTTTTTTCGAGTGCCTCTCTTTGAGCTTCTTCTTCTTCTGGGGTCCATTGGAAATAAGTAGCCATCGTCTTCAAGACAGGAGCTTTCAAGTCCTCTAATTTTTCTCGCTTAAAGAGCATATAGTTGGTCCGACGTAAGAAGTAGTCCACAGGTGTGAGCACCATTTCTTGTTCAAGCGCATAATAGAGCATCAAACTCTCTGCAAGCGTCATGCCTTCAATAGCTTCTACCTTCCCAGCTAATGCATAAAGCTGAGTCACATTGGATCCATAATAAGAAGCTAAGTAATAGGCTTCCTCCTTATCTAACCCTCGATTTACCCCAATTTGCGTATAAGATTCAAATTCTGCTTCAATATTAGCTGGGTTAATCTCCCCACCAGAAACAGGGTAAGTTTTGGAATTAATCAAGTGGAAGTGGCGATGCTCATTTTTCTCTAACAAATCGATAATTTTCTTCATGGCTCCTTCTGCCATCTTCCGATAGTCCGTAATTTTACCACCGGCTAAGGTAATCAAGCCATTCTCATCCTGCTCTAAGCTACTCCCTCTCGACACTTGAGAAGGGCTGAGTTCTTGTTCAGAAAGACTCGCTTCCAAACCTGCCACCACGCGTTCGACCTGATCTCTCGTTTTTTCTTGGTGAAGATAAGCTTTTACTGCGTCGATTAATTGATTGAAACTTTCATCATTTATCTTTCCGCTATTCCCACCATTATAATCAGAAGCACTGTTTCCTGAAAGTAAAGGACGTAAGCCTGCCCAAGAACTTTCAATATCTTCTAATCTTAAGTGAGCTTTAGGGAATCGCCGGTTCACCGCTCCTAAAAGGTAATCGACATCATCTTGCTCTACTCGAGGATGTTTAAAGTCTCCCTGATAATCTGTATCTGTCGTTCCAAAATAGGTCTTATTCTCACGAGGCAAGACAAAAATCATCCGGCCATCTTCATAACCGCTATCAAAATAAACCGGCTGAGAAACCTTTAATTTACTACTGTCAACAACCAAATGCACGCCCTTGGTGGGACGCATATTAGTTTTAGCGACATCTTGACCGAGATAACGCGTTTTATCGCTCCATGGGCCAGTGGTATTAATGACATAGCGTGCTTGAATAGTAAAGGTCTCTCCTGTCAAGAGATCCTTGGCTACTACACCTTTTATCTTTTGATGATCATCATAGACATAATCAACTGCTTCCACACGACTTGCGATAAGTGCTCCATCTTGATTGGCCCGTTTAATATTTTCAATCACTAACCGAATATCGCTATTATTAAAATCGAGATATTGTCCGCCTCCTAGAAGACCTTCTGGATTTAAATCAGGCTCATATTCTAAGACTTCTTCCTTAGTCAAGAGGGTATTAGCATATTGGGTTTGAGTGACACCTGCTAAGGAATCATAGAGATCCATAGCAATCTTCAAGCGAAAGAGATTAAAAGTTGTCTCTGGTTCATCATAAACTGGAAGAAGCATGGGATCTGGCTTAGGAATATGAGGAGCAATTTGTTGGACAACGGCCCGTTCTCCAACAGTATCTGCCACTACTTCTACATCGAATTGTTTCAAGTAGCGAATGCCTCCGTGAACTAATTTGGTCGACCGACTGCTGGTCCCTTCTGCAAAGTCTTGCATTTCAATTAAGCCTGTTTCTAAGCCACTTGCAGCCGCTTGTAAAGCCACACCTGCTCCCGTAATGCCTCCTCCGATAATTAAGAGGTCTAAGGTTCTCTCTTTGAGTTTATCGATGGCTTGTTGTCGTGTTTCTTTTGAGAATTTCATCATGGTCGCTTCTTTCTGTATTTTTTCCCTAATCTTGTGCTTCTTCTACTTCTGTAAATAAACGGGTGGCTTTCACCGCACGCTTCCAGCCATTGTAGAGCTGCTCTTTATGCGCATTGTTCATCGTTGGTGTGAAGGTTTGTCCAATAGAGTTTAAACCTCTTAATTCATTAACATCCTTCCAAAAACCTACCGCTAATCCCGCTAAAAAGGCAGCACCCAGAGCGGTTGTTTCAAGATTCTTTGCTCGGGCGATTTCAATTCCTAAGATATCTGCTTGGAACTGCATGAGGTAGTTATTCATCGCTGCTCCACCGTCTACTTTTAAGACATTGATCTCAATTTCCGTATCGAGTTCCATCGTATCGATAATGTCCCGTGTTTGATAAGCCAAGGATTGAAGGGTAGCCTTCACAAAATCTTCCCGTGTTGTCCCTCGAGTTAATCCAAAGACAGATCCTCTTGCCTTTGGATCCCAATGTGGAGCTCCTAATCCTGTAAAGGCAGGAACCACATAAACTTCATCGTCATTTTGAGACTTCATCGCATAATTTTCAGATTCTGGAGAAGTCTTCACTAGTCGCATACTATCTCTTAACCATTGAATAGCGCTCCCTGCTACAAAGATGGAGCCTTCCAAAGCATAAGTAATCTCTCCATTGATGCCGTATCCAATTGTCGTGATTAAATTATTCTTAGACAGTTTAAATTCATGACCCATATTCATAATGATAAAGGCCCCTGTCCCGTAAGTATTCTTCACCATGCCTGCCTCTAAAGCTAATTGCCCAAAGAGCGCCGCCTGTTGGTCCCCTGCCATCCCCGCAATAGGCACCTTGGCACCATAGAA
Source organism: Aerococcus christensenii (assembly GCF_001543105.1). Taxonomy (NCBI): domain Bacteria; kingdom Bacillati; phylum Bacillota; class Bacilli; order Lactobacillales; family Aerococcaceae; genus Aerococcus; species Aerococcus christensenii. The sequence continues at coordinate 1,429,203 of NZ_CP014159.1, read as the reverse complement.
ATGGAAAGGAATAGTCTCTCCGTAAATCTCGGAATTGGACCGTACTTCTGGTAACATCGCCTTTGGAATATTCAAAATCTCAAGCAATTCATCATCCCACTTTAATTCTTTAATATTAAAGATCATGGTTCGTGCTGCATTGGAATAATCTGTCACATGGACTGCTCCATTGGTGAGCTTCCAGACAATCCAAGTATCCATCGTTCCAAAGAGTAAATCCCCAGCTTCTGCCCGTTCTTGAGCTCCTTCCACCTGGTCTAAGATCCAGCGAATCTTGGTCCCAGAGAAATAAGGATCCACCACCAATCCTGTCTTTTGGCGAATAAGGTCTGAATAGCCTTCTCGAATCAATTGCTCAGCAATAGGTGCTGTTTGACGAGACTGCCAGACAATCGCATTATAGATCGGACGACCGGTATGTTTATCCCATACAACTGTTGTTTCCCGTTGATTGGTAATGCCTATCCCTTTGACTTGCTCGGGTTTAATCCCGCTTTCAATAAAGGCACCTGCAATGACAGATTGAACAGAATTCCAGATTTGATTGGCATTGTGTTCTACCCATCCTGCTTTCGGAAAAAGTTGATCAAATTCTTTTTGATAAGATCCTACATTTTCACCTTTGTGGTTATAGATAATGGCTCTCGTACTGGTAGTGCCCTGATCAATCGCTAAAATATATTCTTCTTTCATGGATAGACCTCCTTTATCAGATACTCTTATTTTAGTGTAAGCGGATACAAAAAGAACCTCAAAATTTTTATAAAAATAAAAATTCTTGAGGTTCTTTTTCTTCATTCACCGCCCTTTAGACTACTTGCCGTCTTAAGACAAGTAGTTAAAAAGCTTTAATAAGTAAGGTGTTTTTATGAGGAACTTATATATAGAGAGGATACGGCAAAATTTATTCTGCTAGTCCCTTTAAAAAAGCCTTCAAATCTTCCAAGTCCTTCTCAATCTTTTGATCCTTTAAATAAAAAACAGGCTTATCCACGGACTGTAAGTAATAATCACTAATCAAGACATCGTAATCATCGGAGTGATTTTCTCGATAGGCTTCTAACAGAAATTGATCCGTCTTTCTTAATTTTTGAGAGAGATAGCGCATTTGTAAGGAGCGGATGAGGGGAGGTCCTCCTAAGCAAACCCCTATTCGGTAAGTCGGAATAGGCTCTACTCGATAGTAAGCCCATAATTGGCTGAGCTGGTCTACATAATAGGTTACCTGTTTCTCCTTAAGCTCTTGGTGGAAAAGATTTTGACAGACTTCTGCTATTAAACGTTTCGCTTCTATAGGAGGCTGTCCCTTCTTATCGTAGGGACTCTCTTCTAAAAAAATCGGTCCAAAGAAATACAATCTCGCCATCAAATGGCTGCTATAAGCGAGGGGAGCTGTTTGAAGTGGGAGATTCAAGTCAGAAAGAGATTCCTTCATTCCTTTCAACACCCATTGGGTAGCTTCTGTTAAGGGACCTCCATAACCCAGGAATTTTTCATTCAAGCTATCACTCAACAAACCTCTTGCCATCAAAAAAGCGATCAAGACACCAACTTCCCCCTGATCCACATTCGTTGCAAACTTCGTCAAATAATGCAAGAGACTTTGGTATAGATACCGATAGATCTCGCTGACTTCATAGGGGGCAAGAGCTCCCTTCAAAGCAGAAAAATCCCTGCTATTCGCTTGCCCTCTCCATTGACTGATATAGAGCCAAAGCGCTAATTCCATCTTTTGTTTGGGATGAAAGGTCCTTTGAGTGATCCCTTCAAACAGATACAGCTGATCATACATTCCTTGAGCTTGTAACAAACTCATAAGGTCTTTAGGGGCTAAAGTCTGCCGATAAAATTCAAAATAAAAATAACGAATCCAGTGTTCTGGTCCTTGAAGTTCACCATTCCACAGTTGAATTCCTATAGGCTGAAGCGAGTGATTAAGATGTTTCAACTGGCGACTCACTGTGGCTTCACTCACCATTAATTTCTGAGCTAATTGCCATTTACTTAGTTTGGAATGCGTTAAAAACAAGCGAAGGATCTTCATTCTTATAGAATCTTGAGTGAAAGAAGCCACCACATCCTGCCATTGCAAATGAGCAGGAAGATGAAGATGGACTTTCTCCTTCTCTTCCCACATTTTTCCTTGATGATAATCATTAAACTGTTGACAATACTTCCAAAAGGTTTGAGGGCTAATCTGTAAAACCTGAAGAAGTTCCCTTCTCGCTACGCCCTCTTTCTCTTCTTTCAAATAAGCCAGCAAGTCATAGAGGCAAGCTTCATTCCGATCAAAAAGCACTTTGACTTGCATCACATACCTCATTTCTAGCTGCTAAGCGTTTCAAATAATGACTTTCAAAATCTAACCAATCCCTCTCTTGTTCCACGCTTTCCCCATTGCGATAAAAAGCACTCTCTAAAGCAAGGGCTTGGTCTGTTTTTTGACATGCTAAGATCTCTTCCAGATAAGCTGCCGATCGACTGATGTCTCGACGGCTAAGCGCCTGAACGCCTAGCACTTGCCCCGTATAAAAATCAGAAAGGATCTGAATAAAGTCCTCCCCATCTTCTTGGTAAGAAACAAAGATCCTCCGCCCTGTCAAACGCATCTCTTCCTCAGTCAATCCTCCACATAATAAGGTCTGATCAAAAAGATAGGAAACAATAATCCGCTGACTAATCGACCGCTTCAACTGCTGATAAAAGAGATTCTCAACGGCTATCTTGGCAGAATTTTTGGCATGATGAACCAAAGGAAGATAAATTTTCTCTCGATAAGGACCAAAAGGCACTCGAATCAAATCTCCAATCGCAAAAACTTGAGGGACACTCGTTTGCAAATAATCATCCACTTGAACTGTCCCATCCGGATAACAAGTCACCTGATCCTTTAACCAGGCACTATTCGGGACAAAATTAGTCGCTAATTGAACGGCTTTTGTCTGATAAGTGGCTTTTGACGTTTCAATCTGACAAAAAGGAGAATGAAACGACATCCGATTGACGGTTGCCCCTGTCACTATTCGGATTCCTGCCTGCTCTAAGCGGCGTTGAATTCGCTCACTCATCGGATGATCCAAATATTTAAAATTAAGGTATTCAGAAGCTTCCAGAAGGGTGACCTGTTTGCCTACTCGATGATAAACTTGACTAGCTTCTAAACCGATCTGACCAGCTCCTACCACTAGGACTTGATCTGACCGCTTTAACAATTCCAAACTTTGGCGACTTTCTTCTAAAGAGCGAATTTTAATTAAGGAGCTATCTTCTTCAAAATCTTGCACCAAGCGCTGATTATCCTGGGATCCCGTCGCTAAAATCATCGCATCATAGGTCAAGCTTTGCACACGGCCTTGATAGAAGATCTGAAGACTTTTGTCAGCGGGTAGGATTTTAAGCGCTCGACAGTTCAAAAGGCAGGTGATATTTTGATTAGCTAGCTTTTCTTGGAGAGCATGGTCTTCTCCTTCCAAGGTCTCAAATTCGCCAATAAGGTACCGATTAAAACGTGTGGGGTGATAACCTAGGACCTGACTCTGATCCAGTAATTGGATCGTCGCTGAAGGATAACGTTTTCTCGCATAGAAAGCTGCCTCCAAGCCAGCGACAGAGGCCCCTACAATTAAGATCTTCATTCAATCTCTCCTCTTCTCTAAAAAAAGCAAGATCTCCTTTCAGAAACCTTGCTTTTTTCAAAATCGATTGCATTTTATTAAGCGTTAATATGTCCTAGACGAACCGTATCACGAACGATCATTAATTCTTCGTCAGTTGGAATGACATAAACTTTGACACGAGAGTCATCGGTAGAAATGAGCCCTTCTTTGGTGGATTCATTCCGTTCCTTGTCAATCTTAATTCCCAAGTTTTCCATATCTGCTAAAACTTGTTCACGGAAAGGTGCAGAATTTTCACCCACACCGGCTGTGAAGACGATAGCATCTGCGCCATTCAATTCTGCTAAGTAAGAACCAACATAACGTCTAACAGCACTGATATAAACATCTAAAGCAATCTTCGCACGTTTGTTGCCTTTTGCCATAGCTTCTTCCACATCGCGCATATCGGAAGATACGCCAGAAAGGCCCTTCAAGCCAGATTCGTTGTTCAAAATGCGAAGCATTTCTGTCATATCAATGTGTTCTTTTTCCATGATGTAAGCCAACATCGAAGGATCCACATCACCAGAACGTTTTCCCATCACAACCCCAGCAACTGGAGTGAATCCCATAGAAGTATCAATAGATTTACCTTTCTTAACCGCTGTAATGGAAGCCCCATTTCCAACGTGGCAAGTAATAATGTTTACTTCTTCTGGTTTCTTGCCCATTAATTCGGCACAACGTAAGGAAACATATTTATGAGAAGTTCCGTGTGCTCCATACTTACGTGCCCCATATTTTTCATAATATTCATAAGGAACCCCGTAAAGATAATTTTCAGCAGGCATTGTGGTATGGAAGGAAGTATCAAACACTCCAACAGCTGGTTTACCTGGTAAGAGCTTATGGAAAGCACGAATAACTTTTACTTCAGCTGGATTATGCAAAGGTGCATATTCAGAAAGGGCATCAATTTGGTTTAATTCATCTTCACCAATTAAGAGAGAGTCTTTGAAAACTTCTCCCCCAGCAACTACACGGTGACCAGTCCCTGCAATTTCATCAATGTTTTTAATAATCCCAAGAGTTTTTAACTTTTCCAATAAGATCTTGGTAGCAACATCATGATCTGGGACATCCTTAACATCGGTGAATTTTTCACCGTCATATTTAATGACAACGTTCGAATCATTTAGTCCGATACGGTCAATAAGCCCAGAAGCCACAACTTCTTCACTAGGTATTTCAAAAATTGAGAATTTTAAACTAGATGATCCAGCGTTTAAAGCAAAAATTTTAGACATACACTAACTCCTTTTTTTAATAATACAAACATCATAAATCAGTCTGCGACTATTCTAACACAAACGTTAATAAAAATTCACGTGATTTGCATAGAAATTTTACATTTGTCTGCTTGTGAAATAAAAAATATGCTCACTACATTTTCCCTTTTATTTTTGAAAGGACTTTGATCTTAACCAATAAGTTTTCATATTTTCCCTTGTGAATCATTTACTATAATTCATAAAATACAGTTTTATCTGCATAAAATGCTTGATTTTTGACACGAAAGGGCTTACATTAAGCATAAAGGAATTCAGAAAGTTTCCTCTCTGATTATTTCTCAACAATTTTTACGTTATTAAACTAAGGAGGACTGTATTATGGCTAACTTAAATGATGCAAAAATTATTTTAATTGGTGATGGCGGTGTAGGTTCTGCATTTGCTTATTGCAACGTTTTGCAAGGAATTGGACGAGAACTCGGTATCATTGATATTAAGGAAGACCGGGTAAACGCCGATGTCTTAGACTTAGAAGACGCTACAGGATTTACTGCACGTAAACGTGTTTACCAAGCTACTTATGAAAACTGTAAAGATGCCGACATCGTCGTTATTACTGCAGGGATTCCTCAAAAGCCAGGTGGAGAAACTCGTTTGGATCTCGTGGATAAAAACTTACCTATCTTTAAAGAAATGGTTGGTAAAGTTGTTGACTCAGGTTTCGATGGAATCTTCGTCGTTGCTTCTAACCCAGTGGATATCTTGACCTATGCTACTTGGAAATTCTCAGGTTTCCCTAAAGAAAGAGTCATCGGATCAGGGACTTCTCTCGATACTGCACGCTTCCGCGCTGAAATTTCTAAAGTATTAGATGTTGATCCACGAGATATTATCGCATATGTTCTTGGAGAACATGGAGATAGTGAATTTGGGGCTTGGTCTCACGTTGCAGTGGGTGGTCAACCTATTGAAAAATTCGCAACAGCTGAAAACCGCTTAGCTGACGAAACTTATCAAGATGAAGTCAGTGATTACGTTCGGAACAAAGCTTACGACATTATTAACGGAAAAGGTGCAACTTACTATGGCGTTGCTGCTTGCTTAAACCGTATTTGTCGTGCCATTCTTGATAACGAACATGCTGTTTTGCCAGTTTCTGCTTACTTAGATGGCCACTACGGTCAACATGATGTCTTTACAGGTACTCCTGCTATTATCTCTTCTAAGGGGTTAGAGCAAGTTGTAGAACTTCAACTCACTGACAAGGAACAGGCTTTAATGGAAAAATCCTGCTCAGCCATGAAAGAAATTCAGACTAATGCTTTTGCAAAATTAGAGCAATAGAAATTTTCTTTCCTAACTTACATATAGACACCATACATATATAGAAACAGGCTGACGAACATCAGCCTGTTTTTATATGCCTATCAGCGAATCCCCCTCCCTTCATCCTCCATACTTTAATAAAAAAATCCGTAAGTAAGAGTCAGTAGGCTCTTCTTACGGATTTTTTAACAAATATCTTTAAACTTGTCACTAACTTCAAAAGGTAGAAAAACAACTTAATTCAATTATCTAACTTATCATAACCTGTTTCTTCAGTAACTTTAACTCTCGGAAAATCCAAAAGCACGAATAAAATACTAAAGATAAATGTTAAATAACAATACCAAACCCACGGCATAACCTGTACTGGTGATACCTTTGCCATACCACCTGCTACTAACAATTGTCCTGCATATGGAATAAACCCTTGAACATTAGTTCCAAACATAGACAATATCGTTGCTACTCTTGCTCTAGCTAAATGGAATTTTTGTCCAATTTCCTGAGCCAATGGTCCCACAGTAACAATTGCGATAGTATTATTCGTTGTAGCTACACATAATAATGTTACTAAAAATCCAATTGAAAGTTCAGCAGCTTTTTTAGATTTTGTTTTCTTTCCTAAAGTTGCCATGAGCCATTGAATACCACCTAGGTACTTCATCACTTCAACAAGGCCACCGACAAATATAGCGATGATAGCCATGTCTTCCATGCCACCCATTCCTTTTTGAACAAATTCCATAGAGCCAATCCAGGAAAAATCACCATGAATCACACCGATAAAGATTCCGGATAATATTCCTAATACCATTACCTTCACCACGTTTATTCCAAGTAAAGATAGAGCAATAACAAAAATATAAGGGACAATGTTGATCAATTGATATTGGTAACTTCTCGATGAAACATTCGAAGTATCAATATTTTGAATTCCTAATAAAAGTAAATTAATGAAAACAGCAGGTAATACAATCAAAATATTCGCCTTAAATTTAGCTTTCATGGATATTCCTTGTGTCCTCGTTGCAGCAATTGTCGTATCAGAAATAAAAGAAAGATTATCTCCAAACATTGCTCCTCCAACCACAGCACCACAAATCAATGCCATTTTACAATTTGTTTTTTTGGCAATATTAATAGCTATCGGTGCTAAAGCTACTACAGTTCCCATAGATGTTCCCATAGCAAAACTTAAAATACACCCTATAATAAATATCCCAGGTAAAATCAGCTTTGCAGGCAAAATACTTAATCCTAAATTAGATATAGATTCAACCGCATGCCATCTTATTGGCAACGACATAAAATCCTCCTGCAAGTAAAAATATTAAAACCATCAATACTAATGTAGATTCTCCAGCTCCATGACAAAAAATTTCAATTTTTTCATCAAAAGAACTCGATCTATCCATAATTAACGCTGCTGCAATAGCAATACTAATTCCTATCATCAACGGCATTTTATCAAAACTACCAGAAATGACACCAACTAACACATATAGGACAGGAAAAACAATCAAAGGAATCATCCCTCGAACATTTCCTTTCTTCATAAACAAACCTCCTTTTATCGCAAGTAACCGTTTTCGCAAGTTGGATATATCTCTTATCACCAAAAAAGTCAAGGAAATCCCAAAAGAATCAAATTAATTCAAAATAAAGACAAAAAAGATCCGTTCTAATCTTGTCTTTGACAATGATTAAAACGGATCCTTATTAAGAAAAGACTTTTTCTACTAGGCTTCAAATACTATTAACTTTGATACTTAACATTTACACTAATAATTTAACTTTATTTTTCTCTAAATAGTTACGCCATTTTTTAGCAGGTTCTTCATTGGTAACCACATAATCTATTAAATCGAAATGTGAAATTAAAAAAGCAGTCCTATAGTCAAATTTCGTATTATCAGCTAATAAATAATTCGTTTCAGAAGCTTGAAAAAAACTTTCCCGAATTCGAGATTCTTGCTCATTCGTATCTGTAGGTTCAAATTTCATGCTTAGTCCAGAACAACTCACAAACGATTTATCTACTACATACCATTTAATAGATTCATCTGTCACTTGACCAATTAAAGATTTTGATTTAGATCTTAAAACTCCACCTAAAACAACTAAATTAATATTTTTACAATTCATTAAAATATTGGCATTTACTATAGAATTAGTAATAACAGTAATAGATAGATCTTATTGATCAATTTCTTTCGCTAAACAATTCACTGTTGTCGAAGAATCTAAAGCGATGGTATCTCCAAATTTGATAAATTGTATACACGTTTTAGCGATTTGCTTTTTTTCATTTTTTAGCATTTCCGATCGAATGCCAAATGGAACTTCGTTATCTGATGGTTCAATTAAAAAGGCCCCTCCTCTTACCCTTTTTACAGTATTATCACTTTGTAATTCCGCTAAATCATTTCTAACAGTTTCTTCTGTTACATTAAATAATTTACTTAACTCAGAGATTGACACACTTCCCCTTTTTTCAAAATTTCTTTTATTGCTTTTATTCGTTCAAATTTTAGCATAGTTGTCCCAACCCTTCCCATATTCTTATGCAAAATCCTTTTGTTAGGAGTCTTCATAATAAAATAAATAGGAGTCTAATGCATCCAATAATATTCCATCTGATTTTTTTAATCTAAGTCCATTGCAATGAATTAAATACTACACACAACTTTGGTTTTAATAAAGTAATTTACTATTATACCACATGATAATAATTCATTATTCAATTGCTTTTCATTATTCTATCGTATTATATTAAATTTTACAGAATAATCTGTATTTATATGCTTACCCTTCATTTACTCTCATCTTCAAGGAAATGTTCAAAGCATTCCTCCCGTGAAAAAATACGGTAATGCGACTTAAAATCTGCAAAAAGGCTGCTCTGTTCAGATGGTTCTGCAACTTCTATATCCTGCCACTTTCCTTGATAATAGACTTGATTCCAAAAATGAATGTTCGAAGACTCCTCTTCTGAAGTCAAGGACTGTCCCGATATAATTCTAGATGGAATATTTGCGTAGTCACACGTTAATTGAAAAAGCGCTGCATAAGCACTCGGACTTCCTTTATGCTTCACTATTAATGAATAAGGAGAATGGCTATCCGCTTCTCCGTAGGTCGGTAGATTCTCTACAGTAGCTAGAAGCTGAATGTCCTTCTTTATTTTTAATAATTTTTCTTCTACAGGACAGGCTTGGTACCCTTCCGCAAGAAACTTCGCCCATTGATGAACAATTTGATCTTCTTCTGGACGATGAATCCACTGAAAGGCATAGTAAATCTGTGATTGTCCCTTATTCACGTCATTATAAGTTACGACTTTCATAGATCTCACCATTTGACCATAATAACTGCCGAAAAGAGCTTCTTTGGTCATCTCAAAAGCTTCTTGATCGCTCAAATTGGCAGTATTCATCGTCAAATAAAACGAAAGCTGGCCATTCTTAAATTGCTGTATCAAAGTCTTTCGCAAGTCACTTCGAAAAGTCTTCCGATCAATTTGTCCAACATAGACATCGCTAATCTTTAGTTCTTCTATCTCTCCATCCACACTTTTGGCATAAGAAACGCCATGCAAGAGTTGCTCTTTAAATTTTTCTGATGCAGACTCCCCAAAAAGTTCTGACCAATTCTCTAAGGAACAGAACCAGTGAGGACTATTCGAATGCACAGACATCCCGATAAAAAGTGCTAAAAGCATACATAGACTACTCATTGCTAATATAATATCTTGTTTTTGCTTGCCCATTCGCTCACCCTCTCTTTGACCTATTATTAATAATAGTATAGCACATTTGTTCACAATCTTATCAAAGAATTCTATTATAATTAATAGGAATATCTTATAAAATAAAGATTCTATTGCTTGTTCAAAATTTCTTATGTTTCTAAAAAAGGACAGGTTATGTACCTTCTTTTTTGAAAAATTTATTGCCATTCTGATTACTTTCGCCTATCCTATAAATGAAGAGTGAAAGGAGCGAATATCAGTATGTTCTCATGTCCAAACTGTCACTTCCCCTCAAAGGGAGAAAAATTTGTCTGCCCAAATTGCGGAAGCGATCTTCAAACAGGGAAACAAGGATCAGAATCTCAAACTATTTCCCATCCTAAAGAAAATACAGACTCTAAAAATCGACAAATGCTCGCTAAAGAAAAACATTTCATTCATCGAATGAAACACTATATGGCCTATTTAATATTTTGTTTAAAACATCCTCTTTCTAATTTAAAAAAGGACGTCCCTGAATCTTATCTGTATTGGAAAATCTCCCTTTTATTGCTGGTTATTTTTAATACGTTAACAGTCACTTTGTTTCTTAAACAGAGTTTATCTTACTACGAATGGTTTGCAAGGATTTCCCTATTGCCAAGTCTCAAAGTCGCTTTTTTGCCTTTATTATTTAGCCTGAGGACACTAATCTTTTTAGCACTTGCTTTTCCCCTTTTGCCTTTATTGATGGCTGGCGTACGCTTTTACAGTCGTAAGGGGAAATGGCAGATCAACGATCAGATGAATCAATTTTTTGGCAGCATTTCTCTCTCTATTTTCTTATCTTTTATCGCCATGATCTTAGCTTTCAGCGCTCCTATTCTTTTTCTTTTAGTGATTATTTGCTTGCTGGTGATTGAGATCATTACTCTTATTGTTGCTGTCTCTTTCTTTTATTTCAAAGAAAATTTGAATCTTTCTCCTCTTAATACTTACTCCCTCATTCTTTTGACTTGTATCATCTATATTTGTTGTTTAATTATTTTAGGTATTTTGATTTATTGAGTTGACAAACTGGATAAAAATGAGTACTATATATGAGTACTCATTTTTACGCGGTCATGGCGGAATCGGCAGACGCGCCAGCTTGAGGGGCTGGTGGGAGATACTCCCGTGGAGGTTCAAGTCCTCTTGGCCGCATAAATGCTTTTTAAAGCTTTTCAAAAAGTGCTAAAAAGCCTTGTGTATCAAGGGCTTTAGGACAAGTTGAAAATCAAAGAATTTTATTGAACGCCACGCAAATCACGCAAATATCACGCAAATATCACGCAAGAAATTTCCCCGAAGCTAAGAAAAGAAACTGACCTATTAAGGGTCTTTTTTTATACCATTTTTTTGCGTCCTAAATTCATGTTTATTTTTAATTCAAAAGGATGTAACCTTATCACTGTATCCGCCTTTCAAGCTTTCTTGGGATACAGCTTCTAGAGCTTGTCAAAATCAGCTTCCATCTTTTGAATAGCGTCCATCCATCCGTTAATCACTTTGTCTAATTCATACTGATTGCTTAAATTTAACTTGATTCTTAACTCTTTCTTTTCCGCCATCCCATATACCTCCTGTTTTTGCACATAATAAAACCACCGACCGATTAGGTGGTGGTTAGTTATTTCAAAAATACAATATTTTCAATATCATCTACTTTTAATCCATATGAGCCGCTTTTAGTTCCAATAAAAAAGGTGTCATATTGTTCATCTTCATCATCAAAATCTTCTGCTAATTCGAGACCATTACCACATCCAGTAAAAACTTGGCCATTTTTTAACAATACCCGGATTTTATCAGCATATTCTGCTTTTTCCCAATTAATCAAAGCGACTCCCCTCCTCCGGCACGATATGTGCTCCATTTTTTCCATAATGTATCCGACCCTTAGTAGTAGGATATTCTTTTCCGTCTTTTACATAGTATCCAATCATTTGATGAAAATTAACATCTTCTTGCTTTTTGGGTTCACCGTTATTATAGCATACCACTAATCCTTTACCCATAGTTTGATCAATTAATTTTTGCCCCTCTTCAATTTTAAGCAATTATACAGATATGCCAATATTTGATATACGATAACTTGATAATCGTCTTTTGCCATTATTGATCTCCTTATTTAATTTTTAATCCTTTGGCATAAGCTTCTTTAGCTTCTTTTAATGTCATTTTATTAGGGCCACCATCAATATTGGTCTCTCCCGTATTTTCCCAGTTACAACGTTCACAAATATCATAAGTCTCCACAAGTTCTTGGCAAACTGGACAATGAATATATTCCCAACCATCAATCATTATTATTTTCTCTCTTGTAGTCATCATGATAATACAGTTCTCCTTCGTATGGTTTAAACATGGTTGTTACTTTAAATTTTCCATTTCTATTCTTCTTCCCAATGGCTATAGTATTTTCCTTTTGGTTATATCTAACTCGTCTGGTTTCTGTGTCGTATCCCAATACACCCTCAGAAATAGGTTGAGACAATAGCTCGGCTGCTTTTTTTGATATTTATCTTTAGTAATTTCTCCAAACTCTTTACCGTGAGATTCAAAATGCCCGACAAAGACTTTTCACTAGGGAATTCAAATTTCAGCCATTCAGCACGTTCTGCTAATTCTTTGTACTCTTTAGAATTATTATACTTCATTTTTTGGGAATCTGACAGTGACACTTGCATCCTTTTTCCCAACGTTTCTGAAAGTGTCTTATACTCTGCTCTATCTTCTTGTTCCTCCATCGATTGCCACGCTTTCACTTTTTTCTGCTTTCGTCCCCTTGTACGGGAAGTATTCTATCGAACAAGTGCAATGAGCATGTCGCTTAAAAATTTCTTTATCAATAGTTTTTTATTGTATTCAAACGTTCCAACACCCTCACGACAAAACTCACATCTCGAATGGCTTCGTTTCTTTCCTGTGCCTACACCTAGCTTGCGAACAATCTTGGGCGATAACCCTAACTTGTGATGAAAATCCACATTCTTCTTCATCCTCTTTTTCACGAAAAAATATGTGCAATGACGGCGTGAAGTTCGGCCAGCCAAGGGTGGGGGGAGGTACCCCCCCTCTTCACAAAGTCGGTAGAAAAAGCCGTTATTTGCTAATTACTTGCTTAATAAATAAATTAAAATATTTTTGATTTTTTTCATTGTTCGCACTGTCTTCCCTCTCGTTGCCCTTGCCCTGCTCCCCTTGCTCCTCTCTTCCTATTACCTATCCTCTAGCTTTTCAGTACTTCCTTAACTGTTCATCATCACAACAAAAGAATTGTTTTAATTTTACAACAACATTCATTTAAAACTTATTGTAAATAGATCTGCTTATTAGATTGCTACTGTACCTATGATACATTAAGACAGCCTTTTATTAGTTTAGCTTTGATCCCTCATAGCTTCCCACACTGCTACTATAAGTCGGTAGGGTGTAGAGCTATACCTACTTAATGAACTGGGGGCGCAAGCTTTTGCGGAAGCTAATAGGAAGTTTTTTTTGCCTTTCTTTTTTAAGTAAGGGGGGGATAAAAATCTATCTAGAAGCGGTTATCATTCAGTTGATTAAGTACTACGCATTAAGGTGTATAAGGCGTATAGTGTAATCAATGTAACAAAAAGAGGGTAGAAATACCCCCTCTTTTGTTATTGTGTATTCATTGATTTTTGTTAATGGCTATTCGTTAGTAATTCTTCCAATCAAAATATTAAAAATTTTTTTTGCGAATTGATACAAGCCATCACTTTATTTATATCATCTTCAATCTCTTCAGGGGTAGTTCCCCTGATATATTTCGAAAGGGCGGGGTCTAGTTTATAAGAAAAAAGAATCGATTTTTTTATGCAATCAATTTCAATTTTTTCTTTTTCTTTATTGACTTGTGCTACTTGTTCAGTTAGTGAAGTCACTTGTTCTTTCAATTTATCGTTCGAGTCGCTTTCTTCTTTAAGAGAACGCAATACCTGTTCTAGCTGTTCTTGAGACTCTTCAAGTTTAGCTTTCGTTTCCTCCAACTCCTCGGTTAATTCCTTAGTCCTTTTAGAGTTTAAATTGTCAGGATCCAATCGCTTAAAAAGCTTAGTGATCTGTTCCTCATCAAGTCCTAGTTCTTCTTTCAAAAAAGCTTTACCTAACATACTTCACCTCTTAGTCCATTTTACTGATAACTTTTTCCCATGCACTTTCAATCGCTCGTTCTCCGCTAGTCTTAAGGTTAACCGCTTCCTCACTCTTATTTTGAGCCTTTAAAATTTCACGCCTCAGTTCGATTTCTTCGTCTTCTTCAGCAGCTTCCTTTTCAGCCACAATCGCCTTGTGAGCCGCTTTCATAAGTCTCTCCCACTTTTTACTTTTTTCTTGTTTTCTTTTTTCTTCTTTTTCAAATTCTTCGAAAGCTTTTTGTTTTTCTTCCTCTTTTTCTTTTTTAACCTTTTCCGCTAGCCATTCCGTATAGTAATTCATGTCTACTTTTTCTAAAGTCATAATTCAATTCTCTCCTTTCTTGTGTAGCTAAATAGCTTTCTTAGCTTCCTCTATATCCGTTTTTAATTCCCCATCACACAAAAACTTTTCAATATAGTAATCAGGGGTAACCCCTCTATACTCTGAAGGATATATAAGGTCTTTATTTTTTGACATTCTTTTGATCGAATTATTCAGATCGTAAACTCGTTCAATCAATTGCAACGATTTTTGATTGATTTCTTCCAGCGCTTTAATATTTGCTTTTTTCTCCAGTTCGGCGAATAGGGCGCTAGCACTTTCTTTCGAACTTTTCTTCACCTCATCAAGAAATTTAGCTGTGTTTTCTTGACTCAAAAGGGATTTTTGATTAAATTCTTGCATCACTTCGTCGTTCAAATCGAGCTGTTTATCCAAATCTAGCAGCTCTTTTTTTAGCTCAATAACTTCCTGGAATTTTTTCAACTTTTTGTTTTCTTTGATTTTATCTTTCAGCTCTTCCTTTTTATCCTTGATTTTTTGAGCGTTTTTTTCAAAAAAATCAAGGCCTTCCTCCCGTGTCTTAATTAATTGGTTTAACTTTTTTTCTATTTCATCAAGTTTCATTTAAAACTCTCCTTTAACAATCTAATTTTTACACATTACTTTTTTACCCCTATTCTTTAAAAGCCAGTAATTCACCCCCTTTATAAGCTTCTGCAAATTGGATTTTATACTTTTTAAGTAACCGATAATAAGATGCACTAGAAAACCCTAGCCTATAAGCTATGTTTTCATCGGTCATCTTTGGCTCTATTGTGAATTTTAAGCGCAACAATTCTTTTCCCTCTTCGCTTAGTAATTCAAATGCTTCATGAATAGCTTTTATTTGGTTTTGAGCTTTTTCTCGTCTTTCTAATATCCGAAACATAGAACCATCAGAAGAAGAAGGAACGGATGAAGGTATAAAACTGTAATTAGCCGTTACGGTTCCAATAATTCCTGATAAGCGCTTTATAGTAGCATACTCTTTTAAAAATGCGGTGACGTTTGCGATTGTTTGCTTTTCGTTGATAAGATCTAGCATTAAAAAAGCACTCCTCCGTGATATAATTTAAGTACATGCTAGGCGCTCTTCATCACTTGGAAGAGTGCTTCTTTTATTTGTTCTAAGTTATAATGATCTTTTTTTGTTTACCCTTGTTTCTTTTCTTTTTTACAAGGGGATACTCCAAAACGTTGATATAACAACATTTGCAACCTTGTTTCCCTGTTCTTTTAATTTCCTATATAAACACTAACTTTTTTTTAGCTATATAAGGCGCTAATATATATAACAAAAAAATCTTATATATATATATTAGTAACAGAGGGTACTTGTTGATATATCAACATTCTAAAGGTATACATAAGGGACACAATAGGTTAACGAAAGTTTCTATTTAGCAATTCATACATTCGATTAAAAAGCTTTTTATCTTTAACCACATTAACTTTAAAAATTGCCCTTTTTATACGCTCTTTATCACGCTAGAGGCGTTTTTTAATTTGTTCTAATGTTTTTCCCGTCTGTTAACTCCGATGGCTTGAACTTCTGTGGCTAATCCGTCGATCCTTTCTAGTAAACGCTTAACGTCTTCTTTCCCGTTTTTAGGGGATTTTAATAAATATCTGCAATAGTCCAGCTTTGTCAGATTGGATGTGAAACAAGTTAGTTTATTTTTCTTGTATCGAAAGTTAATGATTGGATATAAGATTCCACTTAAAGCGTAGGCATTATAAGATTCTGCGCCTATGTCATCAATGATCAAGCAATCTACAAGCTTGAATTTATTTAAGTAGCTATCTAGTCGGCTACTGTCCTTCTTCATTTGGTTAAAATAGCCCTCTATCAGCTCGGCGCATTCAATCATGGTTACTCCTACACCTTGCCGTGAATTCAGCTCTTTAGCAGTTGCACTTAGTAGGTATGTCTTTCCAATTCCAAAACTTCCAACCAGCCATATACCTACTTGTTTTTGATTAGGACGATAGTTTTTAATAAGGTTGTTGCAATAAGCGAATGCTTGTTGTCGTCCTAATTCGCTTTGGTCATAGTCTTCAAGAGTCGCCAGTTGATTATCTATGCTCAAAGTGAAAAGGTCTAGCTTTCTTTTCCATGCTTCTTTTAATTTTCTTTCTTGAAACTCTGGGTTCAACGCTAGCTCTAGCGTAACCAGCCCATTAACTATAAAAAGAGCCGGAATGTAGCGGGGATCTCTTTGAAAAGTCGTATAGCCGTTAAAAGTTGTAAGGCTTTTGTTTATTGAATCATCATCCAAAACTGGCTTATAGTCTTTCAAAAATTTTTGAATATCGTGATCAGCTAATATCTTTTTTTTAGCGTTTTCCGTCTCTACTTGTATATCTCTTCCTCTCAACTTTTTGCGTGTCTCTTTAGGCAACCAGTGTATAAAGTCATTTGTCATTCTTTCGCCCCCTCGCTTTTAGGTTCCCAATTCCCGCTAAGGTAATCACGTCCTCTTTCTAGTAATTTTGAAAAAGCTTTTTCTCTGTCTTCTTCGCTAGGATATCTTTTACATATTTGGGCGTATGTCCTTATATCCTCATCTAGTTCAAAATCTACAGGTTCTTTCTCTATCTCTATATTTTTATCTTTCTCTTTCTCTTTCTCTATCTCTTTCTCTATGTAACATTTTTGAACAATGTTACGGTCGTCTTGAACATTGTTACGCTCATTTTCTTCTTTTGCTTTTTCTCTGACTATATATTTATTTATATCTATATCTTTATTTATATATATATTGCTATCTCTCTCTATATCTTTATCTATATCTTTATCTGACCTTAACTGATCTATACTATTCTTACCTAACTCTATATTATTCTTACCTAACTCTATACTATTCTTACCTAACTCTATACTAACCTTACCTAACCTAACCTGTGTATCCGTTTTGGATACATTTTGGATACAGTTTGGATACAAGTCCTCACATTGCTTATTTGACGCTGTTTCTAAGGAGTTATCTCCTTCATTTTCACTTTCTTGTTGAATATTCTGTATCCGCTTTGGATACACTTTGGATACACTCTGGATGCATTCTGTATCCACTTTGTATCCGCTTTGGATACGCTCTGGATACTCTGTATCCGTTTTGGATACATTTTGGATACAGTTTTCTTTTTTAATCTGATATTGTTTATTAGGTGTGGTTGCTAACATTGCTTTTTCGTAAGAATAAAAAGTTGAGCTATATCTATCTTTTTGAATGTAATTATGTATCTTCCAATCTCTAATGACGACAACACCAGTCTTGAAAGGTATTAAAAACTCTTTGCCGATTAATATTTTTAAGTCATCATCACTAGCTCCTATCATCCTTTTGATGGTCTTGACGTTGCCAACGAACCCCTCATCATCAGCGGCCATGTTGATATGAAAATATAAACATTGTGCGCTTAGAGACATATCAAGGAACTGATCACTCTCAGTTATTTTTTTACTGAACATCCGACGCTGTGCCATTTATCCATTCCTCCATTTACTTAATCCCTAGATTTCTTAAACTGTCGTTTAAATCTTTGATGTCGTCGCTATTTTCCAAAGCACAATAAACGTTATCTATAATCTCTCGGTAATCGTGAACTATTGCATCAATAAATAAATCACTAAGCTTTTCAGAACATTTTTTTATTTCTTCGCTTGCTTTTTCTGTTTTACTTGAAGCGTAAGCAGAAAGAGCGAGGCTTTCTTTTATTTCATAAAATTCAATCAATCTCAATATAGGAAGCAATTTTGAAGCAATTTTTTTATTTTGCTCTGCTGTTAAGTAATTTATCGCTTTATCGTTTAGTTTTGTTTCCATGGTCTATGTTCTCTCTTTCTTCTTGCTATTTTTGCTTCGGTTTACTAGAATAAGAGAAGGCAACAAGGGGAAAAAGTGTTGTGTTCTTGTTGCTGTATCTTTTATGTGGCTTGCTATTTTAGCAAGCTTTTTTCATTGCTTTGATGGTCTTTAATAAAGTTATTGATTTCTTTACGGCTATAAAATTGCTTGCCTTCCACCTTGTAAAAGGGCAGTCCTAGCCCCGTCCACTTTGTAAAAGTATTTCGACTTACACCGTATAACTTGATAGCTTCTTGAATAGTCAAGTAATCTTTAGTGATAGCCACGTCTCTTCTTGCTTCTTCTACGGCGTGAATGTAGCAAGCCTTCATACTTTCTTGAAGCTCTTTATAAAATTGATCTGGCAGTTCCAATGTTAGTGGCATTTTTTCGCTCCTTTCTAGCTCGGGTATATAAATACCTTGCTTAGCCTAATTGATCTTTTTTTCTTAATTAGTTGATTGCGATACTAGGCTTAGAATGCATTTTCTTCATTCGCTCACTAGCCTTTTTCTTTTGTTCATAACTCATTACTCTGATTTTATTTACTGATACACTCCCTTTAATTTTTCCCTCGATACCAATTAGTTGGTTGGTACTTTCGTTATAGATTTCTCTTTCTGGTATGATTCGCTCTTGCCACTTTCTAGCGTGCTTAGGAACATCAGTATAAAGGTGCCACTCATCCAGTTTTCTATCGTACGTGATGATGGTTTCTTGTTCCTCTTGGGGTGTGGTAGTTGTAAATTCCTTGCTCTTCATTTTCACCACTCCTTAAATTTTTTTAGTTTTGATTTTAGTACCGCATTCTCTTCTTCCAAATCTTCCATTTTGAAAAACATAAGCCAATGGATAAATATCACGAGTGCGATAATAATCAGTTTAAGAGTTAACGGACTTAGTTCCATTGTTCAACATTCCTTTCTAAAATTTTCAGTGTTTCTATTTCTCTTTTCACTTGGGCTTTATAGCTCGCTAAAAAGTGATCTTTTTCTTCTTCGTTTGCTACTAAGTAGTACCCTTTTGGATTTTTCCTGCTCGATCCTATAAAGCAACCTTTACGTCTCAGCCCTTCAATAAGTGAGAAAAAGCTCCTTCTCTCAATTCCTAATAAACGACTTAAATACGTTCCGTTTCTAGCATTCTCCTTTCCTCTGGGTAGAAGAGTAATCAACCGTTTTTCTTGTGGTGTTAATTCTTCCATGTCTTCGATTCTCCTTCTTGCTTTAATGTTGAACTTTATTTCATAATAAAAGCCCTTGTTTGTGTTTAACAAATAAGGGCTTAATGTCGATTCGCCCGTTATCTGTTAAATGATTCACCAAATAAGGGCAAGATTATGTTATAATGTTCTTGCTACCTTTTTGGCGTACCTTTTAGGTGTACCTTTTAGGTGGTGGGGCGCTTGAGTTGTGTTCTGATTGGCGTTAGGACAACTTGAGCGCTTTTTTTATTTATTCAGACTTCAAAACTAAATGAATTCCCCTTCTTACAGCTTCTGCTCTGGTGATATTGTGCTTTTTGCAATATTCAAGAAGTTGTTTGTTGATATGTTCATCTATACGAACTTTTATATCAACATTTAAAGGATTTTTAGCTTTGGGTCTACCCATTTTGGAACTAGTCAAAGGTGTTCACCTCCTACTAAATGAGTTCCACAAAGTTGTAATACTTCATGAGTTCCACAATGTCAATAGCCTTCATAAAAAATACCCTAACATTTTTTGACTAGGGTATCTTTCTCGTTAATTCCTTGTAGAAATTCTCACGACTTCCGACTTGAATAATTTCTACTGTTACGGCCTCTTCTTGTATCGTATACGCAATTCTATATTGAGATTTTTGATAGTGAATAGGCTGAGTATAAATATCTTTTAAACCGCCCTTTTTCCTATCTCCGTTATAAGGATTTTTAGCAATAACTTGGAAAATTTCATAACTAATTAATTTCAGCAATTGCTTATCTTTCAGCTTTTTGAGTTCTTTTTTAGCGCTATTTCTGAAGAGGACTCTATAAGTTAAACTCACGTTTAAAATCCTCCTCAGTCATTTCACTAGCGGGTTCATTCATTAGCTCATTCAAGCGATTCTCCATGAGTGTTTTACGCTTTGACATCTCCTTAAGAATTTCTTTGCCGTCTGTATACCCTTCTTGAATGAGGTCGGTTAAAAGAAGATCGTCGTATTCGTCGATTAAACGAGGAACAGTCTCCACTCGCTCGAAAAAGATTCCATCTTCTTGCAAACGTGGGGTAAAGCTTGTCCCCGCTTCAACGTTGAACGCTTTAGGAATTGTGACAACTAACGCATTTCCTTGTTGTCGTGCTTTGACTACCATTGTAATATCACTCCTCTATGTAATTACTCCTGTAATTACATTTTAAAGGAATTTACTTTATTTGTCGATACCTTTTGCCCTTATTTTTATTCAATTTTCAAAGATCTGTTTTTTTATGCTCATCATCTAAAACATACGTCACGTTTAAGGTATCAGGATCCTCAAAGACTTGATCTATGACTTGATTAGCTAAGTAAGCCCCGTGTTGTTGGCAAGACTTCACTTGTGACCTAATCAGCGAATTTTTCCGCTTCTGGTTTTCTTGACCTTTTTCCCACGTATGTGGGGGTGATCCTCAGCGAACTTTTCCACTAGTAAGGGTGTCCGTACTATGGATACCTTTTTTTATTTAATCGTGCTTTAGCTTTTCATGTTGGATATCTCTAAAATCTCAAAACAATCGTTCAAATTAAAATGAGGTTCATCATCAATAATTACAGTGCTAACCTCTTTATCTTCAAAGTTAAATATCTCTGATTGTTTCATATTTTTGATCTCCTTATCAGTTTCTTTTCTTAGCCTCGGGGAAAGGATTGTCAACTCAATAAATTTCAACTTTCGACACATTTGTGCTAAAAAAAATATCGTCAATAGTAGCGTTAGGGAACGCAGCATTGAATGTTTTCTTTATCACTGCTTTTTCTTTGTCGGTAAATGGCGTTTTTTCGTTTTCTTTCAAGTAATAGGATTGTCTAGAAATATTTAATTTTTTTGCCATATCTGACTGAGTAAGCCCCATAAATTTACGCATTGGCTTTACCATTTGCATTTTCAACACCTCCTTGCTTTCAACATTTTACACCTTTATTCTAATTAATCTTTTTTATTCTGTCAACTCATATTTTCAACTTTTTAAACCTGTGGTAAAATTTATGCAAAGGTGGTGAGATAATGGAAGTTAATAAAAAAGATCTAGGAACTAGAATAAAAAGAATTAGAGTTTCTAAAAAGCAAACGTTAGAAAGCTTCGCCGATAGTATAAAAAATATAACGGGATTAAAGACGGGGAAAAGTAATGTTTCAAAGTGGGAAAGAGGCGAAAATATTCCTAATGATATGACTTTACAGGCAATAGCGGACTTAGGTGGTATCTCGGTGGATGAATTGATGTATGGCAATAAAGAAGAATTTATTGAATCTCTTATTTACTCTTATATTTTCTCTTATGTAGAGAAAAACAAAGGAAAAGAAGAATGTCGCTATATTCTTGAACAGCCTTTTAAATTTGCAAAATCAGTAAAAAATGACTTTATGGACTTATTTACTAAAGAAGACTGGTTTAGCAACAAAAGCGGGCTTGATAATTTTAGTTATAGTCAACTAAAAAATAATGTGTTGGAATTTGTTAATGATGAATTAGCTAATAGTTTTATAATCCTTAATAATAAACAACTCATAGAGAAATTTTATTTTCCAATTCTTGACTTATACTGTGAAATTGAAGATATAAAATATTGTTCTCAAAAATTGCCCGATGATGTAGATAAAGACTTAGTGAACCAACTTCAAGCTATATTGTCCAATACTAAAATGCTGTTAAGCCTTTTGTGGGAAAAATATGAAAAAGATGATCAGCAATTTATCATAGAGTCTAAATTGGAAGAAGAACAGAACAACAAAATTTAACAACTAAAAAAATATTCACACAAAGCAATTAAAGACGACGTTGATGTCTTTATAAGACTAAAGGACAAACAAAAAAGCCGCATAACTACGACTTTTACACGATTAACGTACGATTAAAAAACATCACTCAAACAGTGATCCGCCCTACTCAGTTCTTTTTCTTAGCCTCGGGGGAGTTATTAAGAAAGGAACACCGTTATGGCAACATTTAAGCAGTATGAAAATTCAAAAGGTAAATTTTGGGAAGTCAAAGCCTATCTAGGGAAAGATGAGGAAACTGGGAAACAAGTTCAATTTACAAAAAGAGGATTTAAAACAAAAAAGCAAGCCGTCGACTACTTCAAACAAGAATCAAGAAAGTTTGATAGTGGCCTTAGCTTGCAAAATAAAAACTTTATAACTGTAACTCAATTATACCATGAATGGCTAGAACAGTATAAGTTGAACGTAACTAAAAGTACGCTAAGAAATACAAAAACTTATTTCAGATTGCATATACTGCCACCGTTGGGCAATATTCTTATTACTAAGTTACAGCCTAAAACCGTTCAGAAAGTTGTTAATGAATGGCATAGGAAATATAAGAAGCATAAAAAAATCTTTAGTTATTTAAAGCGTGTTTTACAATATGGGGTAACTCTTGACTATATACAAAGCAATCCATGTTCTAGGGTGGCTATTCCTAAAAAGAAATTACAGTACGATAGTCCACAGCGTGAAAAAGATTTTTATAGCAAAGATGAACTAGAATTATTTTTCAATTGCCTTCAACAAGAAGATAGCCTTAAATGGCTATGTTTTTTCAGGATATTGGCATTCACGGGCCTAAGACGTGGGGAAGCTCTAGCCTTAACTTGGGAGGATATCAACTTTAAGCAATCCACTATCACAGTTAACAAAGCCGTTAAGCTAGGCGAACAAGGGCTATATATAGGCGACCCTAAAAATCAAAGTAGTACTAGAACGCTAAACGTTGACAGTGAAACCATGAAGATTATTAGAAAGTGGAAGACGGAACAAGCTAAGTTATTTCTGAAACTTGGCTATAACTTATTAGGAAGTGATGAATTTATTTTCAGGAAGGAAAGCGAAAATTTTCCGATTAGTGTCGCTAGCCCTAGAAACTTCTTAGCTAGGTTCTGTGAAAGAAACAACTTACCTATGATTAATATTCATGGTTTCAGGCATACTCATTGTAGTTTGCTCTTTGAAGCTGGTGTACCTATGAAAGACGTTAAGGAAAGAATGGGACATTCAGATATTTCTACAACCATGAATGTCTATACTCATGTAACAGAAAACAGTAAAAAGCAATCTGTTCAAAAGTTTGCAAAATACATCAATTTCTAACTCATCACGCAAATATCACGCAAATTTATAAAAGTAAGGTTGGCAAGTCGCTATAAATCCTTTAGTTACAGGCTTTGTTAGGTGTGAATACTTCAAGTCCTCTTGGCCGCATAAGACTAAAACTAGTAATCATTAATAATCACTAGTTTTTCTTTTAAATCTACTAACTTTTCTACTAACTTTTTTTGCAGTCCAGTCAGCATAAAATCAACAAAAAGAGGAGCTTTTGGGCTCCTCTTTTTCTTATATTTTAATTAAATCCCAATCATACGCCACATAGCGGAATTGCCCTTGCGTGCCATCATCTTTCAGCAAAGCTAGCTCTACTTTTTGATCTGGTGACAGCCATGTCACTTGAAAAGCCTTTCCCTGTAAACCTGTATCGATGGGTAAGCTACCTAAAGCACTAAAACTTGTAGCTTGCTCCATGTACTGGTTAGCTGATATCCCGGCAGTTTGATAGGCTTCTTTAGCATAGTTTTTAACAGTATCTGCTGATCCTTTAAAAAGTGTTTCAATCCCACCAATAGATTGCTCTAATGCTCCGCCTTCCATAATGGAATCTTTGAGCATCTTTCCAATACCAGCAGCAGCAATCACTTTCGTAGCTGTTCCTACCAGCTTTGATCCTAAGCTTCCCACAACTGCTTCTCCAGCAGAATCCGCTTCTCCACCAAGGAGCTTCTGAATAGAGCCAGAAATACCTTGAGCTGATGGAACAATCTGAACATAAGCTTTTCCAAGTTCTGTCATTGTTTTCCACCTTCTTTCGCAATCTTTTCAAGTAAAACTTTCCTTGCTTCTTTGAATTCTTCGCCAGAAGAATAACCTGTGCTTTTAGCTACTTTCCCTTTACCTCCTAGCTCCTCTAATAGGCTCATCGGGCAATTCCTATTAGATCGACTATTAGAGGATAGTGCCCACACGGATAAGCGCAAGAAATCAAAAATTCCAGCTAAAATCAGTGTGTTTATTTCCACTGGTTGATCCGCTAGCTTCTTCATAACCCTTGAATTTTGAGGTAATCCGTAGACTAGAATACTGACCTTTAAAGGGGAAATTTGTTTGTACTCAAAAATTTCATACTTTGTTCACATCTTCTAAATTGATTCTTGTTAAACTAGTTTTGAGGGAGATAACGTTATTTATATTTTTTCAATCACTCTTTCAATAAACAATAATGAGCAACGTATACAATGGAGGTTATACCATGAAGAAAAAAATGTTATTAGGGACTGTACAGGTAATGGCTGCAGCCAGTCTGCTAGTTACTACGCAAACCACTTCAGTGGACGCTGCCGAAAAGCAAGACACTGCACCTACTGTACCATCTAACTTAAAAGGAAAAGCTGATCAAGCAGCCAAAAATGAACAAGAAAAGAAAGAACAAGTTGATAAAGACACAGCAACACTCAAGCAAGCGCAAGCAGATCAAACTGCACATCAAACAGACAAAGAAAAAGCTGATCAAGCGGTAACACAAGCACAAAAAAAACTAGATCAACTAAACAGTCAAAAACAAAGTAAGGAAGATGCTGTCAAATCAGCGACAATTGAAGAAACTGAAAAGAAAGAGGTATTGAACACTTCCAATCAAGAACTTGAAAAAGCTAAGAAAGCCTACGAAGCAGCAAATCAACCTTCAGAAGAAACCCAAAAATTAAAAGAAAAGCTATCTCAAAACATCATTGCACAAAGCACTACTCAAAAACAATTAGACGAAGCAAAGCAAAAACAAGAAAAAACTACTCAAACCCTTAAAAATACCAACGAACAACTCAATACCCTTTCCCAAGAAAATAATGACCTCGAAAGTCAGGAAAGAGAAAAAGAAGCGGAAAAAGAACTGCATGAAAAAGATGCACAAGTAGCAGACAACAAGATTGCAGAATTAACTGCTCAAAAAGATCAATTATTAAAAGCATATAAAGAAAAAGATCCGCAAAAAACACAATTAGCTGAATACGAAAAAGGCATTCAAGAAGCTAAAACTATATTAGATCGCAAAACAGAAGAAAAGAAACAAGTAGCAAACGAAACAAATCAAAAAAAGGAGAGCCTCAACTCTGTTTTAGCGCAAATTGAAGAAACCAATAAAAAAATAAAAACTTCAAAAGAAAACATACAGACCAATACAACACAAATTAACGAAACTAATAATAAAATCCAACAAAACAAAAAAAGACAAGAGGATATACAACGTGACTTGATACCGTTGACCAATAAGCCGAATGAAACAGCAAGGGTCCAAGAATTAAAATTACATGAAGAAATTTCTCGATTAAATAAAGAAACTGAAGAGCTTACTCAAAAAGTAGAGCAACTAACAAAACAAAATCAATCTGAACAAGCGGTTCTTGAAGGACTAACATCAACTCTCCAAACACAAACTCAAGATAAAATCACCCAAGAGCAAGCTCTTCAAACACTCAAAGAAAAAGAAGCAGCAGCGCAAACTGCCTTGGAAAATGCTCAACAAACCGTCACACAAAAAGAAAGAGAACAGTCTAATTATGAACAACAGCTAGAAAGTACATTTCTTAAAGGTGACTACGGGCAACAACTGCAGGATGCAAGAACCCGATCAGAACAAACCAAAAAGGAAGCACAAGAAGCAGAAAATGCCGCTAGAAAATTAAAACAACAAAGAGACCACAACACGAAAACCATTACATCTTTAACTTCTCAAAAGAAAGAACAAGATCAACTATTAGATAATTTGACAAAGCAACTTACTCAATTGGAAGCTGAAATCATTCAAAAAACACAAGCGGTTCAAGAAACAACTACGCAATACAACCAAGCCCAAGAAGCAGACGCTAAAAAACTAGCGCCTTTAAAAACTACGTATGAACAAAACAAAGAAGTGGCTCAAAAAGCGCAAATTGCTTATGAGGATACCAAGGCACAACTCCAAACTGCGCAAAATGCACTTAATCAGTTTAATCACGACTTACAAGTTGCCCAAGACACACAGCAATCCGCTCTTGCTAACCAACGGCGAGCAAACGCTGCTCTGCAAGCTGACCAACAAGCACTCTCAGCAGCACAAACTGCCCTTGACCAAAGCAAAGCCGCTTACCAATTAGCCAGTCAATCCCATTTTGAAGCGAAAAAAGCTTACTATTACGACTTGCTAATGGCTAAACGTCTTACCGCAGCAGCCATGGCCTTGAATGCCTCAACAGTTAAAACTGTTGATCAGCTGGAAACAATCTATCAAGAAGCACTCAAAGCCCTTCAACAAACACCAACTCCTCAACCACAACAACCTGAGCAAGAAGCACAACCTCAGACGCCTCAAGTGCCTGAGCAAAAAGCACAACCTCAAACGCCTCAAGTGCCTGAGCAAAAAGCACAACCTCAAACGCCTCAAGTGCCTGAGCAAGAAACGCAACCTCAGACACCTCAACCAGATGGTCAAAACAACATCCCTACTCCACAATCCAAACTAATTGAAGAAAAAATAGGACAAACACAATTCAAGTTTCAATTATCCCCAAAATTGGATGCAGATGGCGTAAAAGTCGAAAAAGTAGAGAATACACAAGCTCTGGCTCAAATTAAACAACAACTTATTAAACAACACGTACCAAACGTAGAATCTTATGATATCCAACTCTTCAACTTTACCCTCACAAAAAAGGGGAGGCCAGTCACTACATCTGGCAATCGTACTGTGCGGATTGCCTTAACTTCTGGAGTTACCGAAGCCAAAGTCTTCCATGTGCAATCTGATGGTACGCTAGTAGATATGCAAGCTACTGTCAAAGAAGGGTATGCTGAATTTACAGTAGATCACTTTAGCCACTTTGCTTTAGTTCAAAAGAAAGTACAGCAGCAACAAAAAGCAATAAAAGTCACTGATCAAGGCAACAAATCGAATAGCACCTCGCAAACTAATCCATCAAAAAACCTAACATCCTCTACTACGCCTGAGAAAAAATCCACTTTACCACAAACAGGCGCTATCTCACACTCAACCGCGTTATTCAGTCTTACACTTAGTGCTTTAGGATTCTTGTTTAGCTTCCGTCGTCGTCAGTAATATTTTGAATAGTCAGTGTTGGTGTCAACCCACAGGGTTGCCCAACACTTTTTTTATTGTCCTTCTTTCAATATAAAAATCATCCTCCTTATATTGACATAAAGAGGATGATTAATAAGACTCATCTTCTACCTCCCTATCCTTTAACTGTAACTACATATTGAGGATAGAATGGAATCATTTACTTCTAGTATCTAATTATACTTTTTATTTCTTTTTCTCTCCATGGAGCATGAAGGTGCCTACTAGCCCTAGTATGGTTAATAACGACCATATACTATTCCCTACCACTCCAGTTTCTGGAAGATAAGTACCAAACGACTTGGGGTGTCTAGCTTGTTTCAGCATTGGTGATGGCGTTGGTGTCGGTGTTGGCGTCGGTGATGGCGTTGGCGTCGGTGTTGGCGTCGGTGTCGGTGTTGGCGTCGGTGTTGGTGTTGGCGTCGGTGTTGGTGTTGGTGTCGGTGTTGGCGTCGGTGTTGGTGTTGGCGTTGGTGTTGGTGTTGGCGTCGGTGTTGGCGTTGGTGTTGGTGTTGGCGTCGGTGTTGGCGTTGGTGTCGGTGTTGGCGTTGGTGTTGGTGTTGGCGTCGGTGTTGGTGTTGGCGTCGGTGTTGGCGTCGGTGTTGGTGTCGGTATAAAAGCCCAAGTTCCAGTAAAGGTAACATCTGTAGTCCCAACTACTTGTTCTGCCTTGTCCCATCCTTTGAATTGCCACTTACCATTGGCTTCTGAATACTCCGTTTGAGCTAAAGCAGGTGCTTTGACCTTTTCGCCTTCTTTTGCCTTACCTGATTGAGGTATTTTTGTCTTAATTATTTGTGGAAGCGGATAATTTTTATCACTGGATTGGAATACATAGTTCACCTGATGGACAGGAGTAGGAACAAAAGCCCAAGTTCCAGTAAAGGTAACATCTGTAGTCCCAACTACTTGTTCTGTCTTGTCCCATCCTTTGAATTGCCACTTACCATTGGCTTCTGAATATTCCGTTTGAGCTAAAGCAGGTGCTTTGACAGTAGTTGTTTCATATGCTTGAGATTTAGCAGGTAATAACTGCATAACTGCTTGGGGAAGAGGAGTAGAACTCTCTTTCGTAGGCTGAAAAGCATATGTCACATTATGTTTCCCTGCTATTTTAAGATTAAATCTACCATGTCCCAACATATTTCCAACAATAGTCCCATCAACTTTCTGGGTCTTATACCCATTTACTGTTAGTACAGACCAAATTTTTCCTTGCGTCCCTTTATTAAAAATGAACTCACCTTTATTCTTTCCGGCTGTTCCCATATCATTTACATAAAAAGCATCTCCATTGTCGCCATTAAATACTTCCAAGTGATCGGCTTGATTTTGTGAGCTCCCTGTCATTCTCATAAAGGGTCTATTCACTATTTTTTCTTGTATTTTATCCACTTGCTTGGAATCAGGTACTAACACAATATCTGGCAATGTTTGAGCAGCCAATGGACTGCTATCTCGAGGATCATCAGATATATTGGACTTACCGTAATTTTTCGTTTCTACTTTTGTTAAATCACAATCAGCCTCTATATCAGTAATTTGATTCCAACCAAAAGACTGTAATCCTAATACTTTCAATGACTTAGGCAAAACTAATTTAGAAATTTTATTTTCTCTAAAAGCCAAATGGTCAATAGTATCTACACCTTCTGGAATAATCACTTCTCCACTAATCGCATTTCCTGTAAAAGCACCAAAGCCAATTTTTTTAAGCGTGGAAGGAAACGTTACACTAGTGATTTGAATGTTGGGTACCTTTTTATAATAACAAAAAGCTTGCCCATCAATTTCAGTAATCCCCTCTGGAATGACTAAGTGACCACCCGATTTTTTTAATTTTTCTTTACCCTGTTCTGTCAATCCTTGTGGAATCTCTCCATCTGTCGGACGCCGTTCTAATATTTTAGTCCCTGTTTCATCCAATAAAAAATCTTCTTTAGTCCAAACAACTGCTTCTTTTTGATGCGAATCAACTATTGATTGCGCTTCTTGAACAGATTGCGCACTGCCTTGAGTTATCCTTTCTTTAACATGCGTCGCATTGCTCCCTAAAGAAGCAACTTGTTCAGATTTAATTGAATTAACAGAAAGAGTCTGCCTCCCCCCTACTTTTTCAGATGGCTTCACCATTTCATCTGACTTTTCATTGGCTTGTCTTTGTTTATCTATCTGATTATTAACCATTTCTTTCACTGTTGTTGGGTTCGTCGATGACGCCTGCGCTACTTCATTAGACGCCATGACATATAATGAAGTGGCTAATAAAACAGATACTGTTCCCATTTTTACTTTACGAATCGCAAAATGAGGCACACATTTTGCTTCTTTTTCTAACTTACACCGCACATTATTTTTTGAAATGCCCATAATATTTTTCTCCTAATTCGTTCAATAAAATAATAAATAACTAATCCATTATTCTTATTTTATTCCTATTTTCCTCTTTACTCAAGAACATCGCTTATCACTTTCACAGTCTATTGTATAACCCTTTTTCTTTCCACTTAAAAATGTACCCATTCCAAAAAGTCAGGTTAGAAATCTAACTTTTTGGAATGGGTACATTTTTCGCGCTTGTTTTTTATTTAAAATCTGTTGTCAAAGCATTGTTAGTCACGTTTTATTTGTCCTTGCTCATATAAAGCAATTAGCTCTTTTACAAGATCCATATAAGTCAAGGTTGTCATTAAGTGATCTTGTGCATGAACTACCAACAAACTCAGCTTAAACTCTACACCAGATGCTTCTTGGCTCATCAATGTCGTCTGTGCTTGATGTGCTTCATTCATGAAATCAGTGGCTTCTTGCAGAAGTGTTGCCGTTTCTTCTCCTTTTTTTGCAGCTTGTAATGCACGATAACAAGCATCCTTAGCCTGTCCACTCTTCATAATAATTGTCATAATAGTTGATAACAGTTCTTCTTCCATAGTTTCCTCTTAACCTTTAATCATCTGTAATGCTGCTTTTAATACGGCTTTTCCATCCATTCGCCCATAATCACTCATCGCAATGACAGCAACAGGCACGCCTTGAGATTGAACGCGTTCCTTAATCGTCTTTTCTTGGTATTTCACTTGTGGCCCTAATAAAATTAAATCTACCTTTTCTGTAGCAACGACATGATCAATTTCACTGGTTGAAATAGCGCGAATCCTCACTTCTTCTTCTTGAGTTTTAGCTGCTTTTTGCATTTGAGTGACCAGCATACTAGTACTCATACCCGCTGCACAAGCCAAAATAATATGAATCATAATACTACTCCTTTACATTTATCTGAGCTAATTTTTGCTTTTCAATTACCTTAAAGAATGGATAATATATCCCTGCACTGATTAAAATTAAAATAAAAGCAAAGACAACATTTCTTAAATCCATAGAGGATAAGAAGCTTTGCATAAAGAAGGGAGTAAAGGAAGGATCAACAATATAGCCCAGCCCTATCAATCCTATCTTTTGCGCATAATAAGTTAAAACAAGCGATACGATGGGTACCATCAAAAACGGAATGGCTAACACAGGATTGAATACAATCGGTAATCCAAAAATAATAGGTTCGTTAATAGAACAGATACCTGGTAACAAGGCTAACTTCCCTAATGTCTTAAGTTCAGGCACTTTACTTCGAATCATTAACAAAATCAGTCCTAAGGTCCCTCCTGCTCCTCCTAAGACGGAAATACGAAACATTTGTAAATTCATTAAATGCGTCATTTCTGCCCCTTGCTTGCATAATTCAGCATTCATTCCTGTTTCTGTAATTCCTAACGTAAACACTATTGGGAAAATAATCGAACTGCCATTCACACCAAATAACCACAGTAAATTACCAAAGGTAACAATCAACAAGAACCCTGGTAAGCTCCCTGCAGCACTAGTTGCTGGCGTTAAAACATTCATTACTACTTCAGGAAACATTTTCCCAAAATAAGCAATAGATATTAAATTGATGCCGTAAAAAATCACAATATTCACTAATAGAGGCAATAACGTATTGACAAAGGTAGCCACCATACTAGGAATACTATCAGGTAACTTCAATTGAATGCCTCGTTTTTCAAAGAATTGATTTACTTCCACAACACAAAGCGCTATGATAATGGCAATAAATAAGCCATTAGTGCCTAAAAAATCTAATTGAATTTTTCCCTTTTGAATGGGGGTACAAACCAATAAAAAGATCGTACTGGCAACCATCCCATTCATCGCTGGATTCAATCGATAATATTCCGCAAGTGCATGAGCGATACCAAAACAAGAGATTAGACCAATCATGCCCACAGTTAAATTAAAGGGAGCTGTTAAATAATCATAATATTGCATAGCTGCAAATTTCCATTGTGCTAATACCGTCCAAAAAACATTTGCCGTTTCTGGCTGATAAGCATCAATATTGATTGGAGGATTTGCAACAATCAAAAAGAGTGACCCGATCACTAGAAAAGGTAAACTAAACATCATTCCTTTAGAAATGGCTTGTAAGTGTCTTTGATTACCCACTTTTTCAGAAACTGGTCCTAATAATTGACTCATTTTATCAATGAATGAAGTATTTTGCATTGTGATTCCTCATTTCTGTTTTGAACAATTCGTATTATACTTGCCATGTATTAAAAATAAACGCATTATCAACCGTTTGACTTGGATCATATTGATCGAGTAATTGATCATATTCTTCTTTATAGTGGTTTGTTACTTTTGCTTGAGGATACACGCGACTGGCTTCATGTAAAAAATGCTTTGATCCCCGTCCCATTTGTTTCCCACGTGTGGTATGCTTATCTAAAGCGTAATCTGGTATTTCTGGAACATAGCCCATAGCAAATCGCTTAATCACCAAGTTCTTAAGTAAATCACTGGATCGATCTTTTTGAGACTGACACAAATAACGTATCGCATGAAAGAAGAACATCGCACGATCATATTCGTTGTATTGAAAATTTTGTCGCATTTGATTCAATTGATTAATAAGAATAGCAGCGGTTGGATTCGCCATACCAATATCTTCCACAGAAATAGCTAATAAACGTCGCCACAGCTTCTCTTCCATTTGTGGAGAAGTAATAAACATTTCATAGGCAAATTCACAAGCTTCTTTCTCCATTCCTCGGCGAATAGATTTTTGTAATGCAGAAATTACCTCATCTCCAGGTAAATTATTTCGCGTTTTCATTTTCGCCCAAGGATCTGTGATTCGAACTTGTTCTTTTTGTTCCTTTTTATCAGACATATTAATTCCTTCCTTTTTTAATCAATTTATTCAGGGGGTAACGATGGATTTACAACTTATCAAAGAAAAATATCAACTCAATACCACAGAATTTCACATATTAACCTATCTCTATACTCATCGACAGACATTAAAAGCCAAAAAAATACGTGAAATCGCAGAATTATTGTATCTTTCTCCTTCAGCTATCATTAATATGTGTAAAAAAATCGGTTACTCCGGTTATACCGAGTTGGTTTATGATCTTACACGTCCAACAGCTATTCAACTTAATAATCGATTAATCAGCCCTCAGCAAAGTCGGCAATTCACTGCTCTCTTACAACAAGCTCAAAATAACCGCATGATGTTACTTGCTTCGGGATATTCTAATAATCTTACAAATTATATGGCAGAAAAACTGAATTATTACGGCTATCGTGCCACAGCCAATAGTCATTTAGAATATATTTTTGAAAAAGAACACACCAACTGTCTACTCTTCTTCATCTCCGAATCTGGAGAAACCAATCGTTTATGTGAACTTGCCCAAATGAACGCTGATCATCGCCATCCTTCAATCGCTTTTACAGGTTGTCAGCAATCTACTCTTGCCCAATCTGTTGATTTAGTCATTAGTACAGATACTTATTCAGCATTCAATCACGATTATATTGAACCTCACTTATTCTACGGAATCGCCCTCCTCCAATTTGAATGGTTATTAGCTAATACACTCAATGATTCTACAAGAACATAATAGAAACAGACTCTGTTCAGTTTTAGTGTAACACGTTTTCCTTTTTTATTACGCACGTAGTCTCAATTACAAACAAATTTACGAAATTCGTGAATTTGTTTAAATCGTTCGTATTTGCCGTCCTATATTCACAGATAAGTAACCGTTCTCTTTATTTATTAAAATAGATTTTGGCGATTATTCTTTACCTGTTATCAGCAAAGAATTCTTAGGCAAATTCCGAACAAAGTCTACTCATCAAAAAACGGCAAAGATTATCTTTGTCGTTTTTCATTTCTTGATTTATTTGTCTTTACTCTTCTAAAATCGCGTCATTAATGTTGCAAAACAGCGTTGCAAATATCGCCGTTCTAACTTGATTTCTCTCTGGCCTTGAGTAGATAATGCTTGAGACATTGTCCAGTGTTTTGCCCCACACATATCCGCTCCCAATAATTGATGGGGGGTTAGTATTGTTTGAAGCATATCGCAAAGTTGAGTTAATCTGACATGTCCTTGGTCCCAATTCGTCGCTAAATCGTCCTTATCTAACACATCCCCATCAATGCTGACATATACGGTTTGTCCTGACAAAAGTTGACGTAAGTCTGCCCAATGAGAATATTGTAACTTCGTTTCTTCAATGCAAGTCAACCGAGAATCGTCCAATGAGGCTAGTGGCTTATGGGCATACTGACAAGTAGATTCTGGGCCTAACACATACACATGTTGTAATGATCGAGACACGCGCATTAAGTCCGCTAACCACGATCCACAAGAAATAAGTTCAGGAAAAAGTAACGCACCCGCATCAATGTGATGATCCAATACCACCAAAGTGTATGCTTGATCAACAGACAATAAATTGGCCAATGTTAAATAATGGTAATCGCCTGATCCATAATAGAGAATCATTCCTTCTTTTTTAGCGGGTAATCGTCGACTAATAGCTTTTAACGTTTGCCAATTTATCATCATTCGATGCAGCAAGCACGAGTCATCAAGTAACTCTTGATCAAACAAATCTCCAAAATACCACCTAGATACTTCTGTGGGATTCACTAATAATTTCACTGCGAAAGCTTCCTTTCCCTTTCATTTTCTTGTGCATACTGTTGACCCCCATATCCTTGGACCCATTCTCCAAATTCAGGATGCGTCCATGCTTCGGGATGTTGTGATAAAATTTCCTCAGCAATTTTTTGATAGCTAACGGCACACGGACTCACCCGCATCGCTGCCCCATTACCATAACTATAATAAGGTTGAGGTCTCTCACTAGTTAACCACTGCTTAAATCGAGGACCATGGCCAACATGCGGATATTGTCTACCTAATCTTTGCATACAAGTTATCACGGTTTGAGGCAAGGCCAAAAATACAGGAGCTTCCTATAGTAATGCCTGTGCAACAGCTAGTGTAATTACACTATCATCCGTACACTATCATCCGTACACTATCATCCGTCACTCGACAGGTGGGCGTTAGCCATTCAAAATCTTTTCCCCGATAATTGTGCCGTTCAAATCGTGACCCTACAACATCTCCTACTATAGCCCCTAACATGGGCCCTCCTCCTTTATCGCTTACAAAGCCAACAAAAACTGAACAATATCCTCACTGGTCATCTCTTGTCCAATAACAAAGCCATTATAAGACCGTGGGTTATTAATCCCATTAGCGTATTTGATACTTCGTCCTCCTGATTCATCCCATGACAAAATATTGACCATGTAATCATCAATTAAAAAATCACGGGAGGTTAATTGTTGTACGGGATACTGGACACGTTCTTGTAATCTCTCCTTAGCCACTTGTGCCTTACTACTTACTGTGACATCAAAAGTCAGCGCATCAAAAGCCCGTTCACTCAACTGCTGCTTTAACCACATCCTCTTAGCCTGACTTTGTGTCCTAAAATGTTTTGGTGTTAAAGCTACACTCGTAATGATTCCAACATGTAACATAGACGAAACTTGTTGCGTCAATTGTTCTAACACACGCATCATATGGACATTAGGCTTACAATGCAAAAAGTAATCTGGATCACTCAGCCATAAAGGATGCGGTCCAGAAAAATCTTCGGGATAATAGTGTGTTAGGACGCCATCCATATCAAAATAAATAGCTTTTTCGCGTTCTAACATTTAACACTCCCCCTTTTACTTAGCTCTAGTATACCACGCCATATGATCATACAAAAAGTGTTCTATCTAAAAAGCGCAACAGGATTTAACCTGTTACGCCAATTAATTATTTTAAAACATGTATCTTACCTGATTATTTTTCATCATCGCGTTTAGGAGACGAAGGCGCTGCGCCATGCATTAATACACGTCCTGGTCCTGCTAAATAAGCTGTTCTTCCCGCTTCAATACCTAACTTAAACGCTTTAGCCATTAAAACAATGTCTTTAGCGGTCGCTACACCTGTATTAGCCATCACAGCAGCTGCTCCCATTTCCATTACTTCAGCTGCTTGACTTGGTACTCCAATTCCTGCATCAACAATCACGGGGAGAGCAATCTCGTCAATGATCATTTGAATAAATTCTTTAGTCACTAATCCTTTATTCGATCCAATCGGGGCTGCCAAAGGCATAATAGCACTTGCACCAGCTGATTGTAAATCACGCGCCACTTGTAAATCTGGATACATATAAGGCAATACCACAAAACCTTCCTCCGCTAGCTGCTCGGTTGCCTTCAAAGTAGCGTAATTATCTGGTAATAAATACTTTCTATCACGCATAATTTCTAATTTAACAAACCGTCCACACCCCATTTCTCTCGCAAGACGTGCAATTTTAACTGCTTCTTCTACATTTGTCGCTCCGTTTGTATTTGGTACAATCGTCACTTCCTTGGGAATATGACTTAAAATACTTGCCGCTTGTTCATTCCCCGCATGACGAATCGCCACAGTAATCATCTGCGCTCCTGCACTATGAACTGCTGCATCAATTAATTCAACAGAATATTTTCCAGAACCTAAAATATACCGTGAAGTAAATTTCTTACCACCTAATACTAAATAATCATTATTTTCCATAAGTGCCTCCATTTTTTATCCATTTTAATGCCTCTAAAGCTTGTAAACTTGCAACTATCGACACATAAGGAAGATATAGTCCTTGATCAGGTGTCGTTTTAAAGTTGCCAATCAAACACAAATTATCACAATATTTGACTTGAATATCCTCTAGTTGACCTAATCCAGATACACCTGAAGCTGTAATTAAATATTTATCTGGATGATGCATAAATATATCTACTGCCATTGCTTTAGCTTGTTGATCATCAAACGCTTCAATAAATAAAGAAGAAGAGTGAAGAATACTTTCTAAATAATCAGGGTCAATCCGTTGATCAAAAGCTTCAACTCTAACATAAGGAACCGTTTTTTGAATTTTAGCTTTAGTTATAGCTACTTTTGATTGCCCTATTTCATCCACAGTATAGTTTTGCCGATTCAAATTAGAATATTCAATGGTATCATAATCATAAAGAGATAACTTACCAATACCTGCACGGGATAACATCATTGCAATATTTGATCCTAATCCTCCACACCCCAGTATCGTGATGTGTTGCGATTGAAACAGAGCATTATCTTTTGGTAATTGACGTTTCAATACTTTTTCACGTAATGCTGTATCATCCATTCTATCCTCCTCCTACAATACTAAAAACTTCAATAGTTGCCCTTTCTGGAATAACCTCTTGTTCAAAATTTTCTCGTTTGATTAATCGTCCATTGACTTCTACAGCGACAAATGTCGTACTGAAATGTGTCCGCTTCAATAAAGCATATACCGTTTCATTAGGATGATATGCTATTTTTTGATGATTTAAAGTTAACACCTACCTGCCTCCTTTCTTTTATTACTTTCTAATTAAATATTAGCGGGATCCTTTAATAAACGATAATCTAATTCTTTTTCATCTTTTGCAATCAACATCGCAATAAAAGTATCTCCATCAACATTCAATAAAGTTCTAAACATTCCTGAAAACCAATCTACTCCCGCTAATAACGCTACACTTTCTAAAGGTAATCCTAAAGCAGGGACAACAATGGCTAAGGCCACCAATCCACCTCCTGGTACAGTAACCGTACCAAATGTACATAGCGTTGATAAAATAATCGTTTGTAATAATTGACCCGTTGACAATTGTAAATTATAAATTTGACTTAAGGTCACCACCGCAATGGACAAATAAATGGCTAATCCGTTACTATTCATTGCCATTGCCAAAGGAGCTGCTACTCCTGAAATTCGTTTAGAAACTCCTAATTTATTTTCTTGATCTTCCATTTCAATAGGTAAAGTAATAGAAGAAGAGGTCGTAGTAAAAGCCACTAAACTCATTCTCCACATCTTTTTCAAAACAAGAATAGGAGAAACTTGGCAATAAATGCCCACTAATACTAGCCATCCCACAAAAACAACAATAGTAGCTACCCCCATTGTCAGCAAAAATTTAACTAACGGCAAGATAATTTGTAAGCCCACTTTACCAGTAACCCCTGCTAGTAATGCAAAAATACCGATTGGTGCCAATTTCATCACTTGCTTAATCATTTCAATAATAATCTGATTAAATTGATGAATACTTTCTTTTAAATTTGTCATTTCTTTTTGACTACTTAATAAACTCAAAGCATACCCAAAAAAGAGTGCAAAAATAATCACTTGGATCATATTGCCTTCACTCATAGCTTTCATAATGTTGCTTGGTACAAAATTCAAAATTGTCTCGCGCAAACTTGGAATTTTAGTTTGAGCGGCTAAATTATTTTGAGATAAGGTTAGTGACAACCCTTCTCCAGGACGAATCCATTGTGCAAACAGCAAGCCCACAGCAGCAGACACCAAGGTTCCCCCAACAAACCAAGCAGCTAACTTCCCGCCTACTTTTCCCAACTCTTTTGGATTTAATTGACCAACCGCTTCAATGACAGCTCCCATAATCATTACGACAACCGCCATTTGTATACCGCGTAAAAATAGGTCTCCGATTAACTGTATCCACGCAATTCTTTCTCCAAAAAACGAGCCTGCTACCAAACCTAAAATCATCGCGATCAGAATTTGACTGGTCAGCTGTATTTTTTTCATTTTTTACCACTCCTTATTTCAAGCCCTCTTTTTTCTGTTAGATTGTGATACGATGGCAAAATTCATATCCTATTTCTTATCATTTTAATTGACTGACCTAAACCATTACTCCTGTAGGTCAAAAAAAAAGACGCGAAAAGACATCATACCCGTGGTGGTGTGCCCCTTCGTATCCACTTCCTTATTCGTCAGTAAAATACTCTCAATGTATTTTTATTCAATTGTTTCATTCATCCTGGTTAACTTCTCAACAAATAAATTATTCTAAGAATAAGCTAAATCTCGAAGCGATTCACTCAATAAGCGCACGCCATGTACCGCTTCTTTGGGAGCGGTATATTCTTCTGGTGCATGACTAACACCATCTTTGGATGGTACGAAGATCATTCCTGATTTGACAAATGGTGCAAAAATTTGCGTATCCTGTCCTGCGCCAGAAGACATCAAACGATAGGCATACCCTTGCTTAGTTGCTTGTGCTTCCAATAAATGAATAATCTCTGGATGTAATGGCGTTGGATCGTCTGACATCCATTTATCAATGCTTGCTTCAATCCCATAATGATCAGCCGTTGCATAAATCTCTTCTTCTAATTCTTGCAAGAACTGATTTAAGTAGCTCGCATCTGTGTGCCGACAATTCATAGAAAAAGTGACTTGACCAGGCACGATATTGACTTGATTCGGTATCACCGATATCCGACCAAAAGTTAAAACTAAAGGATCTCCCGCTGTTTTGGCTTTATCCAATTGCTTAGAGATGATATGAGCCATACAATCTACTGCATCATGGCGATAAGACATCATCGTTGTCCCCGCATGATTTTGTACACCTTTAAGATGGATATCCCATCGATGTTGCCCTGCAATGCTTGTCACAATTCCCAAATCTTCATGATGACTATCTAACAAAGGACCTTGTTCGATATGTAACTCAAACCAAGCGGCTAAATTGCAAAATTGTGGTTGCCCTATTAAATAATCAAACCCACAATCTCGCATAGCCTTTTCAAAGCTTATTCCCTCTGTATCACAAAGTGTAGCAACTTCTTCTTTTTTGGCCAACCCAAAGAAATTCTTTGACCCCCAAAATACATAAGGAAAACGTGAACCCTCTTCTTCTGCTAAACAAATAATCCGTAAACTTTTTTGAGGGCGTCCATAAACTTCCAAGCATTCTTTAACCGATAAATAGGCTGCGACGATGCCTAATTGTCCATCAAACTTCCCACCGCGAGTCACTGTATCGATATGTGAACCACAAGCAATTACCTCATCAGGATATGTTTCTCCCTCAACTGTCGCAATCAGATTACCAACAGCGTCAAACTCAACCACCATCCCAATAGCTTCAAATCGTTGTTTTAATCCAAGCAATGCCTGTTGCCAAGATTGGGTATATAACGGGCGTGTCACTCCCTTTTCTTCAGGTTTTTCGGTAAAACTTGCCAACCAGTCAATCATCTCATCAATAGATTCTGCACTAATACTACTCATGCGTTGCCTCCTTTTTTAGGTAAAAACGTTATTGTCCATTCGTTCTCAGTGTATCCTCACCTCCTTCAATAGAAAATAGTTCATTAAGACAACATATAATTCACCGCTTTGCCTTCTACATAAGCTAGAGTCTTATCAAAAGCAATTTGTGCCCGATGAAGCATGGCTTCTTGTGTCAGATAAGCGGTGTGTGGCGTGAGTAAACAGTTATGAGCACTAAGTAGTGGATAATCATCAGGTAATGGTGGTTCCGTTTCAAATACATCAATCCCTGCCCCTGCCAATTCGCCTGCATTTAAGGCACAGGCTAGTGCGTAATTATCTACAATAGCACCTCGTGCTAAATTCAAGAAGATTGCTGATTTTTTCATTCGACGAAAAGCATGAGCATCTAACAAGTGCTTAGTTTCTACAGTAGCAGGTAAATGTACGCTCACAATATCACTTTTTGCCAATAAAGTATCCAAAGAGCAATACGTCATACCCATGGCTAAAGCTTCTGTTTTTTGCGTGCGATTATATCCTAATAATTGAGCACCAAACGCTTTAAACAAACGTGCAGTTGCTAATCCAATTGCGCCTGTTCCAACAATACCGACTGTTTTTCCTTTTATTTCTTGGCCCATCATTGGCCCAAGAAAAGAATTACCCAAGCGAATGGTTTGATCAGATTTATTCAAGTGGCGATAAAGTGATAAGGCCATACCGATAGCTTGTTCAGCAACCGCTTGGTTGGAATATCCAGCAGCATTGCACACTTTAATTCCTTTCTCTCGACAAGCACTCATGTCCACATGATCCACACCAGTAAAAGCTACATTAATCAAACGTGTCTGCGTTAATCGAGAGATAACTTTCCTTGGATAAGGCGTATTAGCAATCATGACCACTTCACATGCCTTACTACGTGCAAAAAGTTCTTCTGATGTTTTTGCTTTCGAATCATATGCAATAAAGTCATGTCCTAATTTCCGTAAAGGCAAAGCCAACTTATCAATAGTCGATCGGGATACTCTTAAAGGTTCTAATAATGCAATTTTCATAAGTCACTTCTTTTCCAATCCATAAAAAAACTCCCTCAAAACAGGGAGAACTTCTCAACACTATTGCTCCCTACACTTGTCTTAACAAACAGGTTCAAAGGGTATTCTCTCAACTGTTGCCAGTACCCCTGCAATAACCATTTATTTCTATACCGTAAGCATACCACGTTTCATCCGATTTGACAATAAAACGTTATCTTTTTTATCTGGTCTTGATCCTCCTAAGTGAAAGGACTCCCATTTAGACTCTGCTAATCT
Source organism: Aerococcus christensenii (assembly GCF_001543105.1). NCBI lineage: Bacteria > Bacillati > Bacillota > Bacilli > Lactobacillales > Aerococcaceae > Aerococcus > Aerococcus christensenii. Next base: position 1,387,633 of record NZ_CP014159.1, on the reverse strand, counting down.
TATCATTTCGACCAATTTTGATAAAAGTTAGCATACAAAAAAGCATCCACTCTCTGCGAATGCTCTTCTTTATCAACTAATAATTGGTTACTCGACTTCTAACGCATGCTTTCTTAATTGTCTAACGTGTAACTTACGTACAATTTGCCAAGCTGCCAAAAAGCTAGTAGTAGCTGTCATTAATAGCGGCGTCGCTCCAAAAATTAATGGTAAAGAAGGACGAAAGCCTAAATCAAATGGCAAGGCCATTAAATAACTATAATTGGCATGCAACACTAAATTAACCCCAACAAGACAGCCCATTCATCTACGTACTGATAGCGAAAACCGTTTTTACTTTCAACGCAGAATGTATTTGTGCAAGTACAAGTATCCCTGAAACCATCAATAATACGTGGGAGCCAATATAGGTCAAATTGGTAATATGGGGCCATAAATATTTTGAAGGATCTGGCACACTGAAAGCTACTATCGTGCCAATAATCCCTAACCAAGCCAAATAAAGAGTCAATTTTTCTCTTTTCAACCAATAAGCAAACGGTAAGATACAAGCTACTAATCGACAATGGTAAAAAGGCAGTCCCTCTTTTAAAAATAAGGCAGGTTCGCCAAGATACCATACCATCAAAAGTCCTTGTAATATCAATAACCCTATAAAAGTCACTTGAAGAAGCCATTTACTATGACGAAAACGATAGACCCCTAGTATTACAAAAAGTAAACATAGCTTGACTACTGCCACATTAAAACTCACTTCACCATCTGCAACATGTCTAAAGAAATATTCCATATTTCTCCTCTTATTTTCCCTTTTTTTAGAAGTATTATAACCAAAAATGCCGCTTGTCGCTGTTCTTTTTTCAAAGCCAGCACAAGCAAGCATTTTTTATTACCCTTGAAAACTTCTCTTTAACGCTTTCCAAATCGCATCATCCGTTTGTAAAATTAAACGTGGATATAACCGCCTAATGAGATAAATCACTCCTATTAGTGTGATTAAATTTATTCCTAACGAAAGACTAACCGACAGCGTACTTGCCGTTTCATTAATAATTCGAATAGGCATTGTAAAAGAGGAAAGTAAGGGGATATAAGAGACCACAGATAAAATGGTACTATCTGGTTGATTTTGAAAAGTCATGCCCAAAACAAACCCAAGAATAACAAGATAGAAAACCGGTTGACCCGATTTATTCGCATTTTCAGGTTTACTAGACAATGCCCCACAAAAAATAGCTAATGTGATACTAAGGATTAAAGCAATCACAATATAAATTAGGTTCACTAAACCTATATTTTTCAAGAAGGCTTTAAAGAAAGGTTCCCCCATCGCTACATAATGTTCTAGTGCATCTAAATGCTTTACACCCTGCCAAGCCATATACCCTCCAACAATATAGATGCCAATATGCAATATAATTTCTCCCATTAATCCCAACAACTTACCGATAAAATAATCGCCTCCTGGCATGCTGGAAAAAATGATTTCCATAATTTTTGTTCCTTTTTCAACAGCAACTTCCTGTGAAGTAACCCCTACATAGATCATTAACAAAAGATATAAGAAAAAACAGAGAATAACAAAACTTCCCATTTTAACATCAGTATTATTCACTGATTCTTCTATCTTACCAATATTGTATTCTTCAAACTGAGGTTGCAAGCTTAATTGTTCAATCTGCTGAGGCTTTAGATGAGCGACTTGTTGGTTCAACGTTTGTTGCACGACTTGCGCTTGCATCAATAATTTCTGCTTCAACTTTGCAGAACAGTTTGCTTTGCCATGATAAGTCAACTTTATTTGTGCATTATCCACTACATCAACTGTAACATATTCTTTAATTTTTTGATCTTCAAAATCTATTTCCGCTTGTTTTTCATTATCATATAAGCGATAACCATCGGAAAAGGCTGAAGAAAGTTTTTGATCAACAATGACCATACCTATTGTATCTTCTGATTTTTCAGATTGACTAAGCACACCAATCCCAACATTAATACCAATAACCAAAAAAGGTCCTAAAATTAACAATAAAAAACTCCATGACTTGACTTGCCGCCAAAAAGTTTCTTTGGCTACCATGAAAATTTTTGTCATGAGGCATCCCCCGCTTTCAATCTAAAAATTTCATTTAATGTTGGAGGCTCTTGATCAAAAGTTTGAACATAATCGCCTTGAGAAAAGTATGAAAAAAGCGCTTTACCATCATCCGCATTGCGCAAATGCAAATAATACTTTCCATCGTTTAACACTTCTACTTTCTCTACTCCCGATAATTGTCTAATTTCTTCCACACTATGTGTCGTTCTAACAAATAGGCGTGTCAATCCAAACTGATTCCTCACTGCATTCACACTGCCTTGTAAAGCTACACCACCCTCCTTAATCATGACAACATCATCACATAATTCTTCCACATTTCGCATATTATGCTCAGAGAAAATAATCGTGGCGCCTCTTTTCTTTTGCACTAAAATTTCTTTTTTCATCAAATCAACATTAACTGGATCTAATCCGCTGAATGGTTCATCCAAAATAATCAATTGTGGCCGATGAATTAAAGTGGCAATTAATTGCACTTTTTGTTGGTTTCCTTTTGATAAGCTCTTAATTTTATCACTTAACTTTCCTTTAACTGCCAACCGCTCCATCCAGTGAGGTAATTCTTCTTTGATAGCATCTCGTGGCATTCCTTTTAATTGCGCTAAAAAACCTACTTGTCGTTCTACTGTCAATTTAGGCATCAAACTACGTTCTTCTGGTAAGTAGCCAATTTTATTGTAATCTTTTTGAGTTAACGCCTTTCCTTGCCATGTCACCTCACCTTCATAGTCTATGAAATTCAAAATACTGTGAAAAATAGTGGTTTTCCCCGCACCATTTTTACCTATTAGCCCCAGTATTCTGCCTTCCTTCACTTCAAAATTAAGTCCAAATAAAACTTGTTTGCTTCCAAAAGCTTTTTTTAATTGATTTATTTTTAACATATCTTTCCTCCTTTCTTTACCCTCTAATAGCGCATAAAAAACTCTTATTTTTCTTTATCGGCATGGATTAATGAATATCTAATTTTATTTTTTCATCTAAGGTTTTTGAAACATATTCTCCATTACGTTTGCGTTGTTTCACACATTCTGTTAATAAATATTCAATTTGACCATTCAATGAACGGAAATCATCCTCTGCCCAAGCAGACAATTGAGCATAAAGGGATTGAGAAATACGAAGCGGCACTTGCTTCTTAGCAGCCATCAATATAGACTTCCTGAATTCACAATTGGGCTGGCCTCTTTATTACTACAAAGTACCACTAGTAAGTTAGAAACCATTGCAGCTTTACGTTCTTCGTCTAATTCCACAACACCTTGGTCTTGTAGCTTGTCCAAAGCCATCTCTACCATGCCTACGGCTCCATCAACAATCATAGCACGTGCATCAATTAAAGCTGCCGCTTGCTGTCTTTGAAGCATCGCTGCTGCAATTTCTGAAGCATAGGATAAGTGTGTAATTTTAGCTTCTACAATTTCTAATCCCGCACATTGCACACGTTTTTGAATTTCTTCTTTAATACGCTTAGCCACTATTTCACTAGATCCCCTTAAAGAGCCATCATCAGGTTCTCCATCTCCAGTGGTATCAATTTCATAGCGTGGATTTACATCATAAGGATATTGGCGCACAATATCACGCAAAGCCGTGTCTGCTTGTAGAGAAAGATACTCTTTATAATTATTTACAGCAAATACTGCCTTGGCTGTATCTACTATTTTCCAAGTCACCGCAATCCCTATCTCTACTGGATTTCCTAAATAATCATTAATTTTTTGTTTACTATTATTTAAAGTCATTACTTTCAGTGAGATTTTTTTCCCTAACTCCACATCTCTTCCTTTCACATCACCACTTTGCCCTAATTGCGTTCTCGCTGCTGGGTTAACAGCTGTTGAAAAAGGATTCACAAAATAAAAACCTGGCTGCTTGATTGTGCCAGCATAATGTCCAAATAAGGTTAACACCAGTGCTTCTTTAGGCTTTAAAATTTTCATTCCCATCTGCAAAACAGTTGAAATAATAATACCGATACTACCTAAAATAATGCAGAAAACACTTCCATTGTTCTCATTTGACATAGCTCCAAGACCTATCAACCCTATGCTAGCTATTAACAAAAGGAAAATGAAGAATTGAATCTGTAACCCATTAGACTTTAGTTTTAATTCTTCTTCACTAAAATTCTGAGATTGCGTAGACATTTTCATCACACACCTTTTCTATTTGATATCATTATGATATCAAATAGAAAACATAACTGCAAGTATTTTTCTTCCCATTCTATTTATTTTGAGGCAAAAAAAAGGAAAGGCTTCATGTGACAGACAGCTACTGTCACACAAAACACCTCTCCCAAATAGTTAAAATGAGGGCAAGAAATTATTGACTTACAATTAATAGCCTTTCTTGCTTAACCTTCCTTATCAAAACGTATTTCCTTACTTTGAACACTTTTATTGATTTAACCGTGCATTCAACGCTGTTGCTAATTCTTCATAACCAGGTTTACCTAATAAGGCAAACATATTTTTCTTATAAGCTTCTACGCCTGGTTGATTAAATGGATTGACTCCATTTAAATAACCACTCATCCCTATTGCAATCTCAAAGAAGTAGATCATATGCCCTAAATGATATGCATCCATTTTATCTAAATGCACCACAAAATTAGGTACATTTCCATCAGTATGGGCTAACAATGTCCCTTGGAACGCCTTTGTATTAACAAATTTTTCAACTGATGCTGATTTCAAAAAGTTAAGAATCCATTGATTCCCACCACGAACGGATCGACAATCAATTGCCTCAATAAATACCCTATTTTTTGTTGATTTCACCGCAATACTCATGGCCACATTTGCTCCATCGTTGCCATACTTAATGCCAACATAGAGCTTGCTAGTCAATTTTGGCAATCGTTTAACAGCTAAGCGTCCCCATTCCTCTGCGGTGATGGCTGATTTTTGGTTATAAGAAATCCACAAGCCCAGACGTTGAATGTTGAAATCGTCCGTGTCCGGACCTATCTCGTCTCTTATCGAGCGTTCTGTAAAGATTGACCCCAGAGAAGGATTGGTTAAATACCACGCTTCTACGTCATGTACGTCTGTCTGTTCATCTACTCCCCATTCTGCCCAGCCATTATCTGGCTTGTCACCGTTTAAAACAGCCTTTCTAAACTTAGGAAACACTGTACCAGCGGAAACGGCTGTGGGGGGCGTTCCTAAGAGGATCGTCTGTGGATTTTGTGAACTCGTCACCACATATTTTAAGCTTGATTCTTGATCATCCGTGTACTCTTGCGCTTCATCAATAATCATTAGGTCCATGCCTTCACCAAGACCCCCATTACTGGTACGAGTACGGAATTGGACACGTCCCCCTTCTTCAAGTTCAATCAATTCTTGCCCTTTAGCTCGAATGGATTTATACTCTACCCCCGCTTTATCCAACATATAACACAACTTCTCCCAAGCTGAATGAGAAGCGGAAATTCGGTGTGCTGTATGCATCACTTCCTCGCCATTTTTAAGTGCCCACAATTCACGCATAACAACCAGTTCATTCTTTCCGTTCCGTCGAGGAAGAGAATAGCCAAACTTCGTATGCGTCCACAAACCGTCTTCATTGACGGCCATAATGTCTTTCATCATGTCAATTTGCCACTGTTGAGCTTTCCTACCGCTCTTTTCATATAAATCAATGGCTTCTTGGAATTTACTCTCTTTATATGGCAAAATGACAGACCTAGTAGGCCTCGGATTGCCTAAACGTGTCATGCCATCTCCCCTTTTTCTGTAAAATAAAAAAGCCGTATGGCTACGACTTCACACGATTCACTCACGATTAAAAGCTGTTAAATCAAGCTTTTTGATAATTTTCGAACGATTAATCATATTCAACATGAATTTCAAGCAGCGTGCATTCATAGTTATTCTCCGTTTCCATCTTTTGAACGGCGTCCATCCATCCGTTAATCACTTTGTCTAATTCATACCGATTACTTAAATTTAACTTGATTCTTAACTCTTTCTTTTCCGCCATCCCATATACCTCCTGTTTTTGCACATAATAAAACCACCGACCGATTAGGTGGTGGTTATTGCATCAAAGCCACAAGCTTTACTAAACTAATAATTGTGTCAGCTTTATCTATTAAAAACGCTAGTACTTTTTTCATTTGTCCATTTTCTTTCAAATATCGGATACCTTCAGCTGTAATCTTTGCGTCTGAAACGTTGCCCACTAATATTAATACTTTCCCCCAAGCCATCGTAAACGATAATCCCTCAATCAATCCTTCGTTTTGCATCATATGCAAAATATCTAATAGATACTGTTCATTCACTCCTGCTTTTTTAGTGATCAAGTCAAACTCTTCCTGCTTGAACACCGTTACACGCTTCAAACAAGCGTAAAAGTAAACTAGTAGCTTAAAAACAACAACATCGTAATCGTCTCTTGCCATTATTTACCTCCTAAACGTTCTGCTGCTTCATAAAAGCCTTGTTTTCGCAAGCTTTCATATGACAATTTATTAATTCTTGTCCTTCTTTCTTTCGCTAACTTTCGTTGTTCTTCAGTTTCTGGCTGACGTGTTTCAGATTCTAATCTTGCAAGATAAGCTTCTTCTATTTCTTTTTTACTTAGTTTCATTGCTTTCACCTCTAACTTTATAAATTAATAGTCCTCTATCGTCTGATATTTTGTCAAGATTCAATCCACTATTAATTAAAAATTCTCGTTGCTTTTTATAATCAATATGACTAAGTAACTCAATATAAGCTCCTGAAGTTCCTTTAGGAATGATAATAGCTACGTTTGGCACACCGCCGATTACTCCTTTAGTAGTCACTGAAGTACTCAAGAATTTATCAATAGGCTTGTTCAAATCTTTAACATGATAATCTTTTCTATAAGCAATTATATCTCTCTGCAAATTGTTTTTCAATAAACCGTTTTGAATATTGGATACCATGTAATCTAGCATTTCACCTTCACTTTGTGAAATAGGCTGATAATAACCTGCCAAATACCCATTAATCTTTTCAAATAGTCTTAAACCATCTTTATCTTTGCCGTTGTAAGTGTATTTAGTGATCGCTCGCTTTTCTTCTGTAGTTAAATTGCGTATCCATTTCTTAGATTCTTCTCGCAATGTCTGAACAACTTTATTGGGTGGCACTGGTGAATAGCCAAGCTCTAACGCTTTACTATAAGCTAGAGATTGTAATTTCTTGTTAGCTTGGTAAGCTACTTTTGCTTGCTCCTGCATCTCTGAAAAGTCTTTATTGGTAACATCTTCCCATCGCTTAGACCAAGAGTTTTGTTTCTTCCCATCACCGGGAAAATACTCTAACGTACAATGACAATGCGCATGTCGTCTGAATATATCTTTGTCGATCGTTTCCTTATTATAGACAAACGTTCCAACACGCTCACGGCAAAACTCACACCTTGAGTTACTTCGCTTTTTACTCGTTCCAGGGCCTAGCTTGCGCACAATCTTAGGTGATAACCCCAACTTGTGATGAAAATCCACATTTTTCTTCATCGTATCAACAACTACTGAACGTGCAAAAGATGTCATCGCTTGTTCTACTTTTGGTGCTACGTCTGCATAGCGATCAGCGTTACAAGCCACTTCCACAAGGTTTTTAGCTTTACTCTCGTCCATATCTGCTGTAAGGCCTTTTATGCCAAGCCCAGCTTGCTTATTTAAGACCGTTTGAGCATCAGCAGTATAATTAGACACTAGCTGGTGGGATTGCCTGAGAGCGCCATTTATGAGCCGATCAGCAATGTTGAAATACATCTTGTCATTAGGAAGATCCACCGCATTGTCGTGAAAAGCTTTAGCCATCGCTTGACCCACTAGATCAGCATAGTTATCAGCATCTTTATAACTTTTCCCCTTTTTCATTTCCTTGAGGTTTTGCCAAAACGTCTTTTGAATCGACTCCCACAGTTTGGGCGTTATATCCTGCTCCATCTGCTCCCTCCAATCCTGTTAGATCTCTGATAGTGTCTTTATCCATGTAACCTGGAATGGCTTGATTGATCTTAATCGCTCCATCACCAACTAGTGACATAGTCGTCGCATCTGCTTCGAATACCGGCTCCCATTTGGGGTTAATCTCATAAAATTGTGCTCTGCGATAAGCAAATCCATCACGCATACAGCAAGCAATATAGCCAACGTTTAAAAAGCCAGACCCAAAACACCGCTGTGCTTTCCGTGCAGTCACTCTAAGCGTTTCGTGGCTTGCCTTAATGGCTTCGGCACTTGAAGGGTTATCGCTTGGAAAACCTAAATCATCTAGTGTTAAGCCAGATTCCCCAGCGAAACCACTAGCGGCGGCTCTTAGCTGTTCCAAATGGGGAGTCATGGATTGTTGCGTAAATTGACCAATATGTGGAGAATCCCCATCCTCGTCCTTTTGAAAAACTAACATGGAAGTAATTGTTGCTTTCCACTTATCCAGAAACTCTGAATCTTGAGATAGCCCTGTAATATACTTTTGAGGGAAAGAATAAAATTCCGCTGAAATGTCTGAACGCTCTAACGTCCGTTTGGCATAGTTTTGATAATACATGCATGCCCGTGTAATTCTTGACCGACCAAAAGGCCGCTTCGCATCTGGTCGATGGATAATAGGAACAAGTGCTGCGTAAGGTGTACTACTTTTTACCGTGTAGGTTTGTTTTCCTTTTTGATAGAAGTAAGTTATTCCAGGCAAGAAATAAGCTTCCAATGAAGGATTTCCTTGTTCATCTCGATCGAGAATGGCATACCCTTCGGTGAGTAATCCTGTTACTGGATCCACAATCCCTGTGGCATCTGTTCCTTCAATAATTTGAAGTCGAGGGAAACCTTCTGAATCTAGTGACACATAAACAAAGCAGCACGACGTGATCAACGCTGATAAAATAGCGGAATCAAAAAAGATATCCGAAGAGTTCATCTCGAATATCTCATTTAGATCAAATATATCATTTGCAAATTCTCTAAACACCAGCCGATCCGCTAAAGCATCCACCGCTTTACTACACCAACCAATACATGATCGATATCTTCCTTGGATTTCTACTGGCATCAATAAATTCCGTTTGTTATCATTGACTTTCATATCATAGTAGCGATACCTTGTTGTCCCACGAAGACTAAACTTCGCTAATTTCTGCTTGAGATATTCTATTCCTTTTTGTTCCATACTCATTTCTCCTTTACAAGTTCTTTTCCACGAAAAAATATGTGCAATGACGGCGTGAAGTTCGGCCAGCCAAGGGGTGGGGGAGGTACCCCCCTATTCATTAGTCGCTCTAAAATCGGCCCAATTTCGGCTCTGAGGAAGATTTCGATTTCCTAACACTTTTTTCTCTTCAACATTTTTATATAATTTATCTGATTTTTGTCTGTTACAACACCAATGAGCGAGCTGTAGGTTGCTAATATCACTAGGATGTCCACCCTTAGCCACTGAAATGATGTGATCAATCACTGGCGACATCGGACTGCCTTGGCCGCATCCATTAAATTCAAATTCAAAAAGCGGTTAGATTTAACCGCTTTTTGTTTACCCTAAATTTTCAAAATAAATTCCCTTCTAGATATTTTGTTTACTTTATTTAGCTAATAATTCCTGTTTTTTTCTTTTAGCTCTACTAACTCTTTCCTAAACCAAAAATTACCTCTAAAGAATATTGACCTATCAACATTCTTCAGAGGTAATTCAAACTATCTATCACCCGTACGGGATTCGAACCCGCGATTCCGCGCTGAGAACGCGGCGTCTTAACCCCTTGACCAACGGGCAGCATCAAAAGGCAACATAAATATCGTACTCCCAAATGCTTCCTATGTAAACCCTCTTTTTCTAAAATTTAAATCTTCTCCCCAAAATTCCCCCTCACCGCTTTCTTATCTGTTTTCTTCTTCTCCTTTCTTAACCGACTACTAAAAAATTTCTTTGAGCAAAAAAATCCTCCGAAAAGCGAATGGAAATCCCTAACTTTTCAGAGGATTCTTTTTTAACTAGGTGGGTTATTTCTCATCGTCTCGTTTAGGAGAGGAAGGAGCTGCACCATCTAAAAGGACCCGTCCTGGGCCTGCTAAGTAGGCAGCGCGACCGGCTTCAATCCCATAATGATCAGCCGTTGCATAAATCTCTTCTTCTAATTCTTGCAAGAACTGATTTAAGTAGCTCGCATCTGTGTGCCGACAATTCATAGAAAAAGTGACTTGACCAGGCACGATATTGACTTGATTCGGTATCACCGATATCCGACCAAAAGTTAAAACTAAAGGATCTCCCGCTGTTTTGGCTTTATCCAATTGCTTAGAGATGATATGAGTCATACAATCTACTGCATCATGGCGATAAGACATCATCGTTGTCCCCGCATGATTTTGTACACCTTTAAGATGGATATCCCATCGATGTTGCCCTGCAATGCTTGTCACAATTCCCAAATCTTCATGATGACTATCTAACAAAGGACCTTGTTCGATATGTAACTCAAACCAAGCGGCTAAATTGCAAAATTGTGGTTGCCCTATTAAATAATCAAACCCACAATCTCGCATAGCCTTTTCAAAGCTTATTCCCTCTGTATCACAAAGTGTAGCAACTTCTTCTTTTTTGGCCAACCCAAAGAAATTCTTTGACCCCCAAAATACATAAGGAAAACGTGAACCCTCTTCTTCTGCTAAACAAATAATCCGTAAACTTTTTTGAGGGCGTCCATAAACTTCCAAGCATTCTTTAACCGATAAATAGGCAGCCACAATGCCTAATTGTCCATCAAACTTCCCACCACGAGTCACTGTATCAATATGTAAACCACAAGCAATTACCTCATCAGGATATGTTTCTCCCTCAACTGTCGCAATCAGATTACCAACAGCATCAAACTCAACACACATGCCCATTTCTTCAAATCGCTGCTTTAATCCAAGCAATGCCTGTTGCCAAGATTGGGTATATAACGGGCGCGTCACTCCCTTTTCTTCAGGTTTTTCGGTAAAACTTGCTAACCAATTGAGCATCTCATCAATAGCTCCTGCACTAATGTTACTCACAAATTGCCTCCTTTCCTTTAGACAAAACGTTATGTCTACTTCACATTCCGTGCAATCATCACCTCCTTTAATAAAGACTATTCATTTAAACTTAGAGCAAAAAATAATCAATTGCTTCCTCTTACGCTTTACCAATCAAAAAAAGCTCCCTAGGTATAGAGAGCCTTCTTTCCTTGTATTGCTCCCTACGCTTGTCTTAACAAACAGGTTCAAAGGGTGTTATCTCAACTGTTTCCAGTACCCCTGCAATCTCTTATTAACTGTTTTCATCATATCATGTTTCTTATTTTTATCAAGAAAGCGCTTGAAACTTTTGAAAATCTTTTTTTAGTACGCTCTTTTATATGTAAAATTTATACCTTAGAGTTAAAGAATAAAATAAAATATTCTTTACTCCATTCCTTCATCCCCACTAAATATTATGGAAAATGATTTTCCTCTAGGGGAACGATACCATCGCTTGTATTCTTTGAATAGATAAGATGCCCTCTCTTGGGGGTGACTATAAGTTAGCAGCTAATCCCGTCATTTTTATTTTTAGCATGATACAATCTGTAAGAGCTCTCACGCTATGCCTTATAGATTTTAAACTTACTTTTCTCTTAAAAAGTTGCATATCTCTCAGCCCTTTCCGTATAATAAAAATAAACCAAATCTGGAGGTAATACTATGACTGACACCTGTCGTCTTTACGATCTTTTTAAACCAAATCACTACGATCTTTACTTCAACATTAACCGCGCCCTCAAAACCATTCGAGGAAAAACCACTATCTGTGGACAAGCCCTCGCTCCCACTATTCGTTTGAACCAAAAATTTCTTCAGTTTTCATCCGTGACGGTCAATGGACAAGCGATTCCTTTTGAAAGCTCAGACGAGAAAGAAGAGCTCATTCTTCCTTCTCTTCCAACAGGTGATATCACGCTCACTATCACTTATGAAACCAAACTAACCGACCCTATGATGGGTATATACCCTTGTTACTACCAAGTGGCTGGTGAAAAAAATCAATTAGTCGCTACCCAATTTGAAACCACCTTCGCCCGTCAGGCCTTTCCATGTATTGATGAACCTGCAGCCAAAGCTACCTTTTCTCTCGCTATTCAATTCGATGAAAAAGAAGGGGAACGCGTTTTATCGAACCAATTAGAAGAGCGTTATGAAAACGGTATTCACTATTTCAAGCCGACCCTTCGTATGTCCACCTACCTGTTAGCTTTTGTCTTTGGAGACCTCCAAAGCAAAACCACCCACACCCAGTCCGGCATTGAGGTGGGCGTTTTTGCTACCAAAGCTCATCGTGCTAAAGATCTTGATTTTGCCTTAGATATTGCTAAACGTTCCATCGAATTTTTTGAAGATTTTTACCAAACCCCTTATCCGCTTAAACACTCCTATCAGGTAGCTCTTCCCGACTTTTCAGCTGGGGCTATGGAAAACTGGGGGCTTGTCACCTACCGAGAAGCCTACCTCCTCGTTGATCCAGAAAATACCTCACTCAGTACCAAACAAGTCGTTGCAAATGTTATTGCACACGAACTCTCTCATCAATGGTTTGGTGACTTAGTGACAATGAAATGGTGGGATGACCTCTGGCTTAATGAAAGTTTTGCCAATATGATGGAATATGTGGCCATTGATGCCCTTCAACCCGATTACAAGATTTGGGAAAGTTTCCAAACGAGTGAAGCTCCCGCTGCCTTAGGTCGAGATGCAACAGCAGGTGTTCAATCTGTTCATGTCATGGTGAATGATCCGCGTGAAATTGACGCCATCTTCGACTCCGCGATCGTCTATGCGAAAGGAGCTCGCCTCTTAGTGATGGTAAGGTCTCTAGTAGGCGATCAAGTCCTTCGGAAGGGGCTTAAAGCCTACTTCGAAAGCCATCAATATAGCAATGCAGCAGGCAAAGATCTCTGGCAAGCTCTCGGAGAAGCGAGTCATTTAAACATTGGCGAAATCATGGAAAATTGGCTTGATTGTCCGGGTTACCCTGTCCTCAGCGTGTCCTTAGATCATGACATGCTCCTTTTAAATCAAGAACAATTTTTCATTGGAGAAAAAGAAGACAGTCAAACCCTCTGGCATATTCCATTAAATAGTAACTACGACGAAGTTCCTCAACTTATGGAAGGAAAAAGTCTCACCTTGCCAAATTATCAGGCCATGTGCCAAGCTAATGGCAAAGCCTTCCGTCTCAATCATTCCAATAGTGCTCACTATATCGTGAACTATTCGCCTGAACTTTTGGAAGATATTTTAAACGAATTAGATCTTTTAGATCCAATCACTCAGTTACAAATCCTTCAAGATCTCGATCTCTTAGCTAAAGGAGGCTACAGATCCTATGCAGACCTTCTCCCTGTGATGAAGCGTTTAGCCGCTTCTCCATCTTCCATTGTTCAAAGCAAGATTTACGATTTGACACAAACTTTGAAAGATTTTGTCAGTCCTAATTCTGAACAAGAAGCTCAGCTCAAAGCCTTAGTTTATCAATTGGCTCACCCTGCCCTTCAAGTCTTAGGCAGCCTGCCTCAGCCAGAGGACATTAATGACGCCTCCCTTGCGCGTCCTTATGTTTTAGCCCAAGCCTTGTACGCAGAAGATACCGAAACGATAAAGGCTCTCCATGCCTTTTACCAATCCCACAAAGAACAGCACGCTCATCTTCCAGCAGCAATCCGTGGCTTAATTCTTCAAAACGAAGTCAAACATTTTGCGGATAAGGACTTCTTGAAGGACTTGTTAGATACCTATCAAACCAGCTCCAATGCCAGTTATAAAGCGGACCTTCGCCAAGCCATCACGCATACCAAAGATTCTGAAATGCTTGATCACATTCTTTCTCTATTCAAAGACAGCCAAGTCATTAAGCCTCAAGATCTTCGTGCATGGTATCGTGGCGTACTCACGAACCCTCTCGGCGAACAAAAAGCCTGGGAATGGTTGCAAGAGGAATGGGCTTGGTTAGAAGAAACGGTTGGCGGAGATATGGAATTCGCCACCTTTATCACAGTGACCGCTCATTGTTTGCATACGTCCAAACGTCTAGAAGAATTCAAGAACTTCTTCCTTCCTAAGAAGGATACCCCAGGTCTTGGTCGAGAAATTCTCATGGACACTCGCCTCATTGAGGCCAAAGTGGCCTTCATTGAAGCCAACCAAGAAGACTTACTTTCAGCCTTATCTTCCATGAAGTCAATCTAATTCTCTGCAATACAAAAGTTTGAGGTCTCTTCTATTGAAGAAAGGCCTCAAGCTTTTTCTGTTTTTACTATTCACCTAAAGGAGGGGTCTTATGCGGTTAATCGGAGAAAAACAAGCTCAAAAAACGCTCGAACGCGCCCTTAAAAATTCAGGCGACTTTTCTTTAACTTTTTATACTTTAAAGAAAGATCGCTCTCTAGCTATCCAACGTTGCGGCCAGCGTCTTATCATTCAAGAAGAAGGCTATACTTCAAAGCTATGGGAAGAAGATGTCCATTCCCCTACCCTCAAAAAGCAACTTCGCGCCCTTTGGCAACGTGAATTCCCTCGTAGTCATAAACTCTATTTCAAAGACTGAGCGACTTTATAAGCTTCTCGATCAAATTTAACCTTCTGAAGGGTCTCACTCACATAAAAAAGCGTATAGTCCCTTTCAGATTCAAAAAAGCCTAATCGATAACTGCCCTTTCCTTTTTTGATGCGCATTTCATAAGCGTTCGGCAGGGATCGAATAGGTTTTATTTTGTAATGCCCTTGTTGACCATAAATAGGAAGAACTTCTTGAAGATGTCGCCAACATTTTTCACCTTCCTGTCCTGAAAAAAATGTTTCCAACTCTTTTATCCTTTGAACAGTTTTCATTGGATTTCCTCCTCTCTCATTTCTTACATTATATCTTTCATTGACAAGTCCACAAGTGATCTAAATAATGATATCAAATAGATAGCACATGTTTAAAGAAAGAGTTTTTTATTATGGAAGAAAAATTAATCAAGCCCATGAAGGGAATGGGCGCTTTCATCTTTTTTATCGGATTTCTTTTCGTTGACATTGTTTTAATTATTCTAGCTATTCAGCATAACAGTTACAAATTGTTGACATTGAGTATCCTTTTATTGATATTCGATCTCTTCCTTCCATTCGGAATAAAAGTCGTGAAACCTAACGAAGCTTTAGTTCTTACCCTTTTTGGACATTACACAGGGACCATCAAAGAAGCAGGCATTTACTTTGTAAATCCTTTCTCAGTTGCAGTGAACCCTGCCTCCCATACCCAGCTTGGGCAATCTGGAGATGTTCATTCAACTTCAACCAGCATCTCTATTGATGGTACAACAACCACTAATGTAACTCCTTCTAAAAAGGCAATCTCCCTAAAAAAATGACCCTCTCGAATGGGCGTCAAAAGATCAACGATGTCTTAGGAAATCCTATCGAAATCGCTGTAGCTGTCATCTGGCAAGTCAAAGATACCGCTAAGGCTGTCTTTGAAGTCGATAATTATAAAGAATATCTCTCCCTTCAATGCGACGCCGCCCTTCATAACATTGCCCGTATTTCCCCTTATGATGTCGCTGAAAATATTGATACAACAGGTGATAGTGAACCTGATGATGGAAGTTTAAGAGGATCAAGTACTCTTGTGGCTGAACGTATTCGCCAAGAGATACAAGATAAAGTGGCAGATGCCGGCTTGCAAAGGATTCATCCTGTTACAGATTTTCCTCTAGAGGATTGGAATCAAATCCTGTCAACAATTCTAACAGGAACCTTCTTGATGACTAAACATTGCTTTCCCACTATGAAAGAAGCAGTATTTGGTCGAGTGATCACCATCTCCAGTGGGCACGGTAAACGTCCAGATAAGTACAAATCCGCTTATGTAGCCGCAAAACATGGGCAGATCGGCTTTACGAATACGGTGGCCATGGAAGAAGCGAAGAACGGCATCACGGCCAATTGCATCCTGCCAGATGCCGCCAACACTTGCCCTTATTCAAGGGCAATTAGCTGCCCTCGCTAGCCAAGACGGGACCAGTAGCCTTAGAAAGGCATATCTTAGGCGCTCAATGGATGAAACAATTAATTGAACCTGAAGAAATCGGTGGACTCGCCGTATTTCTCGCTTCAGAATCCGCTGGGAAAATCACTGGGGAAGCCTTTGGGATTACCGGTGGTGAATAATCAAAAGAGCCTTAATAAAAATCCGCTAACTCTCCATACAAAAGTTAGCGGATTTTTTTATTGACTGAGCTTATCTTCTAAGAACAAATCATTATAATAAATCAAGCGTTCCTGACCAAGATCTTTATAAATTTCCAAACGACTCATCACCTCTTCTGAAGGATAAAACATAGAATTTTTGATTTGATCAGGATCCATTTGCTCTTTGGCGGCCTTATTCGGCGTTGAATAGCCAATATATTCCGCATTCTTAGCAGCAACGTCCGGCCGCATCAAAAAATTCATCAAAGCATAGGCTCCTTCTAAATTATGTGCCGTTTTGGGAATAGCGAGGTTATCAAACCAAATATTAGAACCTTCTTTAGGAAGAGAATATGCTAAATACGGCGCCTTCTCCATAGCCATGGCTGCTTCTCCTGAAAAGGTCACAGCGAGCGGGGCTTGTCCTTGAATCATATACATTTTAATCTCATCGGTAATCAGAGCTTGAATATTGGGCATGAGAGCTTTCAGCTGCTGACTGGCTTCTTCTAGTTTTGTATCGTCCACTTCATTCACCGAATAACCTAAGGACTGTAAACTGACGCCCAGCATTTCTCTAGCCCCATCAATAACCAACAAACTATTTTTCCATTTGGGATTCCACAAGTCTTTCCAAGAAGTGATCTCTTCAGGAGAGACACGTCTCGTATCATACAAAATCCCTAAAGTTCCCCAAAAATACGGAACAGAATACTTATTCCCTAAATCAAAATCTAAGTTCAAAAGTCTGTTATCCATATACTTAAAGTTCGGCAATTTTTCGTGATCCAAGGGCAAAAGCAAATGATGTTTGATCATATTATTCAACATATAATCTGAAGGGACCACTAAATCATAATCGGTGCCTCCCTGTTCGATTTTAGTCATCATAGCTTCATTGGAATCAAAGGTATCGTAGACAATATGATAGCCCATTTCTTCTTCAAATTGTTTCAGCAAGTCAGGATCAATGTAATCTCCCCAATTATAGAAATGAACCGTCTTCTCAGCGTTTCGATCCTGCTTGGGGACTAGGCTTTCCTTACCTAAGTATAGACCTGCCACAACCGCTAATACTGACAACATTCCTAGAATTATTTTTCGCATAGGACCGCCTAACCTT
The DNA here is from genome assembly GCF_001543105.1 of Aerococcus christensenii. Taxonomy (NCBI): domain Bacteria; kingdom Bacillati; phylum Bacillota; class Bacilli; order Lactobacillales; family Aerococcaceae; genus Aerococcus; species Aerococcus christensenii. The sequence goes on along the minus strand of NZ_CP014159.1, from coordinate 1,370,182 downwards.
TCTTCTCATCTTTGATTTGACGTACTTGAATAAAATAATACCCAATGACAAAGGCCAAAGACACTCCAAAAATCAAAGTCGATAAGGCATTAATTTCTAGGGAAATACCCCGTCGAGCTCTGGAATAAATATCCAAAGCTAAAGTTGAAAATCCATTACCGGTAACAAAAAAAGTGACTGCAAAATCATCAAAGGAATAGGTGAGCGCCATTAAGAAACCAGAAAAAATCCCCTTCTGAATGCTGGGAAGAATAACCTGTACTAAAATTTGATGAACATTAGCTCCGAGATCTTTCGCCGCTAATAAGAGGTTATCATTCATCTCCTCTAATCGAGGCAACACCATCAAAACCACAATAGGAATATTAAAGGCAACATGGCTTACTAAAACCGACCAAAAGCCTAACTTAATAACGATCACCCGTGTTAACAAGATCAAAAAACTTGCCCCTATCATCACATCAGGTGTTACAATCAAAATATTATTTAAATTCAATAACCAATGTCTATAAAAGCGATTTTTCATGAAATAAATAGCCATCGCTCCAAAGGTCCCTATCCCCGTCGCTATCACTGCTGACAGAAGAGCAATGATGAGTGTATTCACAACATTGCCTAAGAGACGAGTATCTTCCAGTAACTCTCGGTAGTGAATCAAACTCATGCCTTCAAAGTGATTCATCGTCGTCCCTTTATTAAAGGAATAAAAAATTAAATAGAAAATCGGCAAATAAAGAACTAAAAACATAAGGCTTAAATAGATGCGGGTTCCAAAGCTATATTTTTTCATCTTTTTTACCCCCTTTTCTATCCCTTAACAAGGCCATCACCAGAAACATCATTCCCATCAGGACAACACCAATCGTCGAACCCATCCCCCAATTTCGAGTGACTAAGTAGTGTTCTTCAACCGCAGTCCCTAGAGTAATCACACGGTTACCCCCGATCAATCGGGTAATCATAAACATAGAGAGAGAAGGAATAAATACCGCTTGAACACCACTTCGAATTCCAGAAAGAGAGAGGGGAACAGTGACTTTCCAAAAGCTCTGTAAGGGACTAGCCCCTAAGTCTCTTGCCGCTTCTGTTAGAGCGTTTGGAATCTTATCGATCGACTGAAAAAGGGGAAGAATCATAAAAGGCAGCTCAATGTAGACCAGAACTAGAATAAAAGCCATTCGGGTAAATAAAAGCTGTTGAGGTGCTATCCCCAAGAAACCCAAGACATGGTTCACCGTTCCTTCCTGACTAAACAAACCGATGAAGGCGTAAGCTTTCAACAAAAGGTTAATCCATGTCGGTAGGATCACTAACAAAAGGACCAAGTTCTTATGCTTTAAAAGAGACAAAAAGTAAGCAAAAGGATAGGCTAAAACTAAAGTAAAAAAAGTAACGGCTAAGGCATAGATAAAGGAATTCAAAGTCATTTTAAGATAAGCTGGGGAAGAAAAATAGGTTTGATAATTCACCAATGAAAATTGCCCACTCGTATCAAAAAAGGATTGGTAAACCAATAGCAAGAGCGGTAAAACGACAAATAAAGCCATCCATAAATAATAAGTACAGACATAGAGTCCGTATTTTTTAGTCATCGTCGTCCCCCTCGCTGTATTGCTCAAGTCTCGCATCAAAATCTTCTTCCGATTCTCCAAAACGCATCACGTGAATATCATAGGGTTCAATCTCTAAATAAATGATTTGGCCATGTTCAAAACTTTTGGTTGTATGGACCCGCCATTGGTAGCCTGTTTGGTCAGTAGCAATGATCTCATTGAAAACCCCACGGAAGAGAACCGTATCCACTCTGGCTTCAATCTGTCCTTTCTTCTCACTAGAAATCGCTAGATCTTCCGGACGAATGACTACCTCTACCGATTCATTTGGATTCATTCCGGCATCTTCACAAACAAATACCTTCCCCAAAAAACGCACCTTATAATCTTCCAACATCGTGGCAGGAAGAATATTACTTTCTCCAATAAACTCGGCAACGTAGCGATTGATAGGCTCATCATAGATATCTTTAGGGGGGCCAGACTGAACAATCTTCCCATTGTCCATCACAAAAATCCAATCAGACATAGCGAGGGCTTCTTCTTGATCGTGGGTAACAAAGATAAAGGTAATCCCTAGTCTGCGTTGCAACTCTCTAAGTTCATACTGCATAGCTGTTCGTAATTTTAAATCCAAGGCAGATAGCGGCTCATCTAACAAAAGGACGTCTGGTTCATTAACAATAGCTCGTGCAATCGCAATCCGCTGCCTTTGTCCCCCAGACAAAGCTTGAATATCCCGCAACTCATACCCAGAAAGTTGAATTAAAGCTAAAGCATTTTTGACTTTTTCTTTAATGGTTGCTTCTTCTACGCCCTTCACGCGAAGGCCAAAAGCAATATTATCGTACACATTCATATGCGGAAAAAGCGCATAGTCCTGAAAAACTGTGTTCACTTGTCGCTTTTCAGCTGGTACTTCATTCACCAATTGTCCGTTCAGAAAAACCTCGCCTGTTGTCGCTGATGAAAAGCCAGCAATCAAACGTAGAATCGTCGTCTTTCCACATCCTGAAGGTCCTAGCAAGGTATAAAATTTACCCTTCTCTAGTTCCATATCAATGTTGTCTAAGACACAATGATCGGTATACGACTTACTGACCCCCTTAAGTTGTACACTATATGGATAACTTTCTCCCATTGCTTGACCCCTTTCTTTGTTGAATTCTTGCTTTATAGTCATTTTTGGCAACTGCTCTCTTAAAAAACGCAAAATACACCAAATTAATTGTATTATAACATGCTTATTAGGCCTTTTAATAGTCTCCGTGAGGATTTATTTGCCTGAGCTAAATACTTGTAATTACAAGTATATCTTGGTATGCTAATCACTACCTTTGTTAAAAATAAAATCAAACGCTAGAAAGGAGACCGATAACTTTGACACAGGATAGCCTTGTGACCTTGATTCTTCAACTCTCTAACCTCGAACAAGATCTCATTAGACAGCGTCTTAAAAATTCTTCGCTGAATGCTATGCAAGCTAAAACCTTAGAATTCATTCATCAACACCCTTCAACGAACCAACGGGATCTAGCAACTTACTTAATGAAACCAGAAGCTACTATCACCCATATGATTCGTTCTTTAGAACAAAAAGGCTACATCTATCGAGAAAGCTCTCCTACGAACGACCGCGAAAAACAAGTCTTCCTAACCCCACTAGGGACAAGTGAGATCATTAAACTGCAAGCCCTCTTCGCTGACTTAGAGAATGATTTCAAGGTCTATCTCGGAGAAAAAAATAACCAACTTCTCACTCAAAACTTATCCCAACTCAAAAAACATCTCATGCTTACTATAAAGAAAGGAGCTTCTTAACGTGTTATATCTTTTCAAAAGAATTCCCAAGAAATTTATTTTTCTTTCTGTATTTTTTGCCTTCATTCAAAGCTTTTTTGAATTAATCCTTCCAACAATTACCGCTTCTCTCGTTGATCAAGCGATCATTCCTAGAGATATATCTGCCCTTCGTTTCATCAGTGTAAAAATGATAATCGTCACCCTACTGATCGTTTCATCTGCTATGCTTAACATTTGGTTTGCTTCTAAAGCCTCTCAAAACCTCGGGCAGGATCTTAGAAACCACCTCTATCATAAAGTTCAAAAATTAGCCAAAGATGATCTTGATGCCTTCGGTACAGCTTCTTTGATTAACCGTTCCTCCACCGATATTATGCAGATTGAATTGACTACTATGATGGTGTTAAGAATGTTCTTATTAGCCCCTGCCTTACTCTTATTTGCTTTAGTCATGGCTATTCATTCCAGTCTCGCCCTTAGCCAGACTTACCTAGTGACTATTCCTATTATTGTGATCAGTTTAGGCGTTATTCTCTATTTTTCTGCGCCCTACTTCCGAGTAATGCAAGGTAAGTTAGACCAGATGAATTTGATTTATCGTGAAGGTTTAACCGGCGTGAGAGTCATTCGCGCCTTTAATAAGAATGAATATGAAGCTGAGCGCTTCAAAGCCTCTAATCTCGACTACCGGGATACAGCGATTGCTGTTAATATCCGGATAGCTTTTCTTATGCCTATCCTTATGACTACCTTGAACCTCAGTATTGTCTTTATCAACTGGCTAGGCGCTCACCTAGTATCCATGCAGCAATTGGACCTCGGGGCAATCATTTCCTTTGTTTCCTATACCGGAATCATGGGCGTTTCTTTCCAATTTATTGCTTTAATGTTTGTCTTAATTCCACGCGCTCAAGTTTCTGCAGGTCGTATCGTCGAAGTATTGGTCACTCCAGAAAAAATCCATTCTCCCAAATCGAGAGGTTATCTCTTTTCCAAAGATGGAGAAACTCGCTTAGATTTTAACCACGTTAATTTTGCTTATGACGGTGCATCTTCTCCTGTCTTAAAGGACATTGATTTTCATTTGACTGCCAACCAAAGCTTGGGAATTATCGGTGGCACCGGATCAGGAAAATCGACCCTAGCTAACTTGATTTTTAGATTTTATCAAGTGAAAGACGGCAAAATCTTAATTAATAATCTTCCGATTGAACACTATAACCTCAAAAACCTTCGGGATCATATCGCCTATGTCCCTCAAAAAGCTAATCTCTTTTCTGGGACTATTCGTTCCAATTTAGCCTTTGGGAAAGCAGGAGCTAGTGATGAGGAAATTTGGCGGGCCTTAGAGATCGCTCAAGCCAACTCCTTTGTTGAAAAACTCGATAAGGGCTTAGACAGTGTCGTCGAACAAGGCGGAACAAACTTCTCGGGTGGCCAAAAACAACGGCTCTGTATCGCTCGTGCCCTCTTGAAGGACGCAGAAATTCTGATTTTTGATGATTCCTTCTCAGCACTTGATGCCCAAACCGATCAGAAGCTTCGCCAAGCCCTCTCTGAAACGACTCAAGGAAAGATTATCCTGATTATTGCTCAGAGAGTCTCTACCATTCAGCATGCCGACCGTATTTTAGTTCTAACAGATAACGGCGCCATTGCAGGAATTGGGAGACATGAAGAACTTTTAAGAGAGGTTCCTCTCTATGCTTCCATTGTTTCTTCACAATCTAAGGAGGTGACTGAATAATGCTAGGTAGAAAAACTCCCCGTTCCGCACGGAAAACTTTTCTTCGGTTAATTCAATTTTTTGGACCTTACCGCTGGGCCTTTTTAGCGGTGATCATTCTGGCTATCTGTTCCACATTAACGGAAACTTTTTCTCCAGCTATCCTCGGCCAAGCCACTACTCTCATTGCAGACGGCCTTCAACATGGCACGAGCCAAGCCGGCCTAGACGCTAGTGCTTTTGATTTCGATCAGATTGAAGGAATCATCTTGACCTGTGCTAGCCTCTATCTTGTTTCTGGAATTGTCCGTTACTTCCAAGATTTTATCTTATCTCGGACCGTTTCCAAAACGATTGCGGACTTGCGCCAAGCCATGCAGATTAAGCTCAATCGCTTGCCTATCAGCCGCTTAGATAGCTTATCCAACGGTGAAATTTTGAGTCGGGCTATTAACGATGTCGAAAACATTGCACGCACACTCCAACAAAATATTTCTCAGGCGATTATATCTATCACCCAGTTTATCTGTGTGACAATCATGGTTCTGTCCCTCTCTTACAAAATAGGAGGCATGATGGTTCTATCCGTCTTCATTGCCCTTTTTGTCGTTTCACGCTTAACACCTATCACCCAAAGACTGTTCGCTGATCGTCAACGCCTTCAAGGACGTCTCACTGATCTAATTGAAGAAGACTACAACGGACAAATGGAGATTAAAGCCTTTAACCAAGAAGACTATCACTTTGACCGCTTCAAAGAACAAACAGCGGCTTATAACCACAGTTCTCAACTGGCGGAATTTATATCAGGAATTCTTTTCCCGAGCGTTAATTTCATTCGAAATTTAAACTATGTGGCGATTGCCTTTGCCGGAGGCGCTCAAGTCCTCCAAGGCAAAATGCCTATTGGGAATGTGCAAGCCCTCTTGCAATATAACCCACAACTTTACCTTCCGATTGCTTCTATGGCCAATATCTTTAACCAAATTCAATCGACCCTAGCTTCTGCTGAACGTGTCTTTGAATTTTTGGACTTAGAGGAAATGAATTTCGATGCTGAAATTACCACTCCTATTAGGCATGCTGATCGCATTGAATTTGATCACGTTTATTTCGGCTACCACAAAAACCATCCTATCCTAAAAGATTTCCATTTGGATGTTCATTCTGGGCAAACGGTCGCTATTGTCGGACCAACAGGTGCTGGGAAAACTACCTTAATTAACCTCTTAGAGCGCTTCTATGAAGTTAATGACGGTGCCATTAAAATCGATGGCCAAGATATTCGCCATCTGAGTCGAGAAGCCCTTCGTCATCCGATCGGCATGGTTCTTCAAGACGCTTGGCTCTTTACCGGGAGCATCTATGATAATATTGCCTATGGTGCTCAAGGCAGAGAGATTCATCCAGAAGAAGTCTATGCTGCAGCCAAAACTGCCCATGTCGACGAATTCGTTCACAAGCTTCCTGACGGCTACCAAACCCTTATCAACGAAAGTGCCTCCAACCTTTCTCAAGGGCAACGTCAATTGATTACGATTGCTCGTGCTTTAGTAAGCCAGCCAGATATCCTTATCCTCGATGAAGCGACTTCCTCTATCGATACAAGAACAGAAAGTCTCATTCAAAAGGCCACTACCAAACTTCTCGAGGGACGAACAGCCTTTGTAATCGCCCACCGTCTTTCTACTATCCAAGATGCAGATATTATCCTCGTCTTGAATCAAGGCCAGATTATTGAAAAAGGCAATCATCAAGACTTGCTCGCCAAAAAAGGCTTTTACTATCAACTGTATCACGCACAATTTGATCAAGCTTCTTAATAGAAAGAAGTACACAAAAAAGCGAAGACAATGTCTTCGCTTTTTTATTTCTCTTGAATTATTTAAAGGCCAAATTTTTATCCCTTAAATTTGTTCTAGCCACCGTTGGAAACTCGTCATAAATTGATTCATCTTTTCCGCTGATTTGAAATCAGGGATATCTCCAATGAGCACATTGACACTTTGTTTGGCTTTCTCGCCGTGACGTTGAACCAGTAGCAGACTTTTTTGAGCCTTTTCTTGTGCAAAGAGAGAGGTTGGCAAGTTAAGGAGGGCCTGCAAGTAACCATATTCTTTAATTGCCTTCATTAATCGGAGAAAATTCGGATCGTTTAACATAGTCTTAGGCACTAAGAAGAGACCCCAACCACTGTCCGCCATATATTTCAGTCCTTGCTCGATCATCAAATAATGGGAAAAAGCGTGTGACTTCTCTTCAAGGAAAGGTTGTCCGCTAATATAGTTCTTTGCAGTTTCGTCTAAAGGATAATAACCCACCGGTAGATCCCCTACCACCAACTGACTCGGTGCAACAAGTAAGTCCGACATAGCGTCTCCTAAAGTAAGAGTGAGTGCCTCCTCCTTCTCTAAAGCAGCCATCGTCTCTCCAATAGCTAACATTAAGTCATCATTATCTATCCCTTGACCAACCGCTTGGTAACCATTTCTTCGTAAAGTTTTTAAAACATGTTCCATTAAATTTCCCGTTCCCATACAAGGATCGAAAACTTGTAGAACTTCCTTGGCCTTTTGTTGGTTATGTTTCATCAAACGCGCAGCCATGTAACCCATAATCATGGCGACCGCATCTGCTGTCGGCTGATAATTAGGATGTAAACCGTCTCTCTTCACGCCTTCTAAAAGTAGCCATTGCCACAAAGCTTGTTGATCTTCTTTCGCTAATTCTTCCACACTAAGAGATTGATAAGCTGCTTCTAATTCTTCTACAACAGCATCTTCCGGTTGCCCATCCATTTGTTGGACTTGACCACATACGTAATTCTGAAGGGTTTCATGAATGGCCTCCATATAGGACATGTCCAAAGCTTGGGCGATTTTTTCAGTAATCACGCGTAACTGTTCAAAATTTTCTTTTACTTTTTTTGTATCCACAAAAGTCCCCCTCGATTTCTGTCATTCCACTCTCTCTAGGCTAACATGTTCAGCAGGCTTTTGTCTAGTCTAAGCTCAAAAAGAGGGCCTCCCTTAGGACTGGTTCCTTCATTTGTACCGCCCCCCAAAAGTTAGACCAAAAACCTAACCTTTGGAGGGCGGTATTTTTATGTCGAAGTATAGTTATCAGAAGTATAGTTATCAATTGAAGAAAGAAGTTGTTCAAGCTTACTTAGAAGGTAAAGGTAGCTGCGCATTTCTTGCTAAAAAACATGGAATAAAAAGTAAAAGTCAAATTCGACGATGGATCGCTAATTACAAGGCTTATGAGGATAAAAGCTTATTGAGGTTTAGAAAACAAAATTCTTATTCTTTTGAAACGAAGCTAGCTATTGTACAATTATATTTATCAAGTGAACTCTCCTATCAGGACATAGCAATTCAGATGGGGATAATGAATGCATCCCTTGGGTTTCTCGTTTTTGATTAGCTGGTCCTGATGCATTGAGATGCCATAAGAAAGGTCGTAAACCGACGAACAAACAAGAAAAAAGAAAGAGAAGAAAGGCAAACGTCCCAATGGGGCAGATTCAGTAGATACGAGTACAGATCGGATTAAACAGTTGGAAGATGAATGATATTGGGCCAAGTTAGAGAATGCTTTTTTAAAAGAGTTGAGGAGGTTGCGTTTAGAGGAAGAACATCATACACAGCCTCCGAGGACAATTCAACCTGAAAGACCTTCTCAAATATACAGGTATGCCAAAAGCCACTTTTATGTACTGGCAGAAAAGATTCAATCGAAAAAATCCAGATCAAGAAATCGAAACAAAACTCATAGAAATTTGCCAAGAAAATAAAGATTACGGCTATCGGCGTATGACCGCTGCGCTGAAAAATCAAGGCTTTCTGATCAATAAGAAAAAAATTCAACGACTCATGCAAAAATTAAAGCTTCAAGTTACTTCATACACGAGAAAAAGTCGAAAATATAATTCTTATAAAGGTAAATATGGTCGAATAGCGCCTAATAGAATCCATCGTCGTTTCTGCACCTCGATTCCTCACCAAAAGGTGACAACTGACACGACTGAATTTAAATATTACGAAGTCGATAAAAAGGGGCGTATGACGATGCACAAACTGTATTTAGATTCCTTTATGGATATGTTTAATAGCAAAACCTTAAGTTATAGTATCGATAGAAGCCCTTCTGCTATCAATGTGATGACAGCTTTAGATCAAGCCATTCAAGTAACATCAGATTGTCCTTATCGTCGTACTTTTCATTCAGATCAGGGTTGGGCTTATCAGATAAAAAGTTATAAAGATCGCTTAAAGGCAGAACGAATTTTCCAAAGTATGTCCAGGAAAGGCAACTGTCACGATAATTCAGTGATGGAAAACTTTTTTGGCTTACTAAAACGAGAAATTTATTATGGGGTTATCTATTACAGTTATGAAGAATTAAAATCCGCCATAGAGGAATATATCAAGTCCTATAACGAAAAACGAATCAAAGAACGACTAGGATGTATGAGTCCTGTTCAATATCGGATCAGCCTTACGGCTGCATAAAAAAACGTAGCAGTCGATCAAACTACTACGTTTAAAAAGTCTAACTTTTTGGGGTCACATCAATTTACTGAATTTTTCTTAATTTCTAACCTTTCCTACATCTTCACTTGCACACCCATTCCCTCTTTTACAGGGAGCAAATAATCTTCTTGAGCAAGAACTTTGCCTGTCTCTAAATCATAGCATTTTAATTGAAATTTTCCTTCTGATTTTTTATGAAAAGTATATAACTTCCCTGCGACCACTTTGCCGTAATAGATAGGCCCCTCTTCTTCCAAAATAGGGACGAATTTTTCTTGATCAAAATCATACCGATAATATTTCCAAAATGCCTCGGACGAATCCTTTGGTCTAGCCTCTGGCTTGAGGAGAGCCGTATAAATATTCTCCCCAATGACCAAACAATTTTGGTAGGCTTCCTCTCTCTTCTTCTCTGAAAAATCTGAGAGATTAAGATTGACTTTCTTTTGAAAATCGTCTGCATGATAGAGGGTTAAATCTTTTATCTTATTATTCTCATCCCACATAGCGACAGGCACCCATTGAGGGGCCTTAGAAGCAGTTACCAAAGAAATCAATCTCACATTTCCAGTAGTAGTCAGTGAAGAAGGGGCTGACTCCTTCACTTGTCCCGTTTCTAAATCAATCTTCACTGAAAACAAATGCTGTTTCTCCGTATGTTCTTTACTGTATTTATCCAAATAAAGGGTCACTTCTTGACCCTTTTGACTATATGCATAGACATAAAACTGACCAAAGTTTTTTGGCAAATCTGACGAATAAGACTTCCAAGTTTGATTGGCCTGATCAATAAGAATATAATCCAAACTATTCGTCGCCTGGTTAAAATAAGACGTCCGATAAACAAACTCTACCCGCCCTCCTAATTTTAAACTTTGATAGTTCGACAAATCTGGACGCACGCCCATCGGGAAACTTTTCATTTCTTCAAAAGCAAAAGCATGACGATAATAGGGAGAAAAAACAGAAGAAGGATATAGCGTTGATTTCCCATTAACATAGTGAAAAGGAATCTGAAAAAATTTTTTCTGTTGAGAAGGATTCTGCTCTTTTTCATATCGTGCTAAAAGTACAGGATGATTTTCTAAAAGCTTAAAATCTCCCTGTTGATTTTCAACGACGATACGGTCTTGAGCAATCGTCGGATAGATCATATTCAATCCTAAAAGAGCAACTATCCCTAAGCTACACACACTTGGAAATAAATAGCGATTCATAGAAATCCCTCCTAACAATACAAACGCCGATTCAATTGATAATTCAATAGCAAAAGATTAATTCCTATCAAAATTACGGATCCCAAAGCACTCAAGTAAGCAATTTCCAACTCTAGAGGATGTAAATAAACAAACATTCCTCTCCAATAGTTAAAGATAAAAGCAACTATTCCAATAAAGAATAAACTCTCTTTCACCACTAAGCGTAAAAGTCCATTCACCCGCTCACAATAATACAATACAACCGCATTAAACAAAACTAAGACTAAACTTGATCCCAATAAATAAGACATCAAAAAATCATAGCCATTGAAAGGTAGGAAAAGATTCAAAATTCCTGCTTGCTGAGAAAAATAGTAAAAATAAGGAAGATAAGTATAGATTTCTTTTGGTAATACCCCAGCTAAGAGGACATTGCACCCAGCAATCAAAGCCAATTGAATACCTAATAAAGCAAAAATAAAGGTCATGACCGTCGCCCATTTAGCAAGTCCTACACTTAACCGAGACCCTGGCAAAGTCATTAAGCGATAAATCATCCGTCCCTTACCTTGCCAATCTCTTTGCCAAATCAAAAATGAAAAAATTGCCAGAGCTAAAAAAATTCCCCCATGAATCGCATTATTCATACCACTAACCATGTAAATCATAATATTGGAGGGAACTACTTCCTTTCCTTCACGCCAGAGACTTAAATCACGAAAAATTTTGTAAAACAAACTCGCTCCCTCACTTACGAGCATAAAAGCTACTATTCCTAAGAAATAAGTTTTGGAACGATTCAATTCATCCACATAAAGCGATAGGAATTTTTTCATTAAAGATACACCTCCCGCATAACATCTACAATAGATTTTCCTTCTAAATCACGAACTTCTTCTGGAGAGAAGGTCTCAACAATCCTCCCTCTATCCAGCAAAACAGCCATATCGACTAAAGCTTCAATATCTTGGATTTCATGGGTAGAAATCAATACCCCTCTATCCCCAATCAATTCTTCAGTGAAGACTTTCGCCACTTCTTCTCGCGTAAAAATATCAATACCAGAAAAAGGTTCATCCATGATCAAGTAATCAGAGTCCACCACTAAGCCTAAAAGTAACCCTACCTTGGCTACATTTCCCTTAGATAAATTGGAAATCTGCTCATCTTCTCTTAATCGGAAGAAACGAAGTAATTTACGCGCACGTTCTTCATTATAATTCGGGTAATATCTTGCCACGCTATTCAAGGACTCCCGAATCGTTTGGAGATCATCCAAAGTCGGAGTATCCGGAATAAACATAATCCGTTCAAAATCTTTGGAACGGATCGGCCGACCATCTAATAAAATTTTCCCAGAATCTAAAGGAGTTAATTTCATCAATAACTTCATAAGGGTTGTCTTTCCAGTTCCATTTACCCCAATCAGACAGGTTACTTGATTTTTATTCAAGCAAAAAGAAACCCCATCGAGTACTTTTTTCTTCCATACCGTTTCACCACATCTTGAAATTCAATCATGACTACTTTCCTCCTTTTTATCCAAGGATCGCTCTAATAATCTCATCAATGTTTTTTCCTCCACATGAAGAGGACGAATTTTTTGTAAGAAATCATCTATCGCCAAAGCCACCAAATCTTGCCGTAAGTCGTCTAACCGTTTAACGTCTTCTGTCACCTGACTATGATTAGTTTGTTTGGTCTCAATTAACCCTTCACTTTCCAAAAGCGAATAGGCCCGTTGAACTGTATTCGGATTAATACACAAATCACTCGCTACCTGACGACGACTTGGCAACTCACTGCCTGGCAGAAATTCCCCAGAGGCCATCTTCTGACGAAAAATCTCTGCAAGTTGCCTATAAATCGGCAGGCGCTTATTAAACTCCATAAGTAACCTCCCTTCATTGTATTAAGGATATAATACAATTTCAACTGTATTATATCCTTAATACTGTCATCCGTCAACTCACTTCTCTTCCCCGACAAAATAAAAAAATACGCTTACCCCTCTAATGAGAGATAAGCGTATCTATTGATTTATATGACTCATACTAAGCTTCTTCTGCGTATACAGAAACTTGTTTTTGATTGCGGCCTTTACGTTCAAATTTAACGATACCGTCAACTAAAGCGTAAAGTGTATCATCTCCACCGCGACCAACGTTAACCCCTGGATGAATATGGGTACCACGTTGACGGTAAAGAATAGATCCACCGGTAACAAATTGGCCGTCTGCACGTTTAGCGCCTAAACGCTTTGCTTGAGAGTCACGACCGTTAGCGGTAGAACCGCCACCTTTTTTATGGGCGAAAAATTGTAAATTTAATTTCAACATGAAGCTTCCTCCTATTCCTAATGGATGAGAATGACCTGAAGAGATTCAGGTGCTGACTTGGCAACATCTTCTTTGAGGGCAAGGTAACAATTCTTCATCAAAATTTGAGCCACTTGCTTTTGCGCATCACTCAAATCTTGAGGCAGTTCACAGTAAAGATATCCCCCCTCTGGCTCTTGTTCCACCAGTGGGCGCACGCCTGTCAAACGTTCTAGGTTATTCACCATAGAAATTGTTAACGTGGAGACAGCCGCACAGACCAAATCTTGCCCGTATTCTGCTGACATGGCATGCCCTTCAACCGTCATGGCTACCATATCTTCTCCTTGCTCTTTAAATGTCGCTTGGATCATCGATTACGCTTTGATGCTATCGATGACAACTTTTGTATAAGGTTGACGATGACCTTGTTTAGAACGAGAATCTTTCTTAGGACGATATTTGAAAGTTGTCACTTTCTTTTCACGACCTTGTTTCTCAACTGTTCCTTCAACGGTTGCGCCTGATACTAATGGTGTACCGATCTTGGTTTCTTCTCCACCAACGAACACCACTTCATCAAAAGTTACCTTGTCGCCTGCTTGAGCGTCAAGTTTTTCAACGAAGATCACAGAACCTTCTTCTACTTTAATTTGCTTGCCACCTGTTTTAATTACAGCGTACATGCAATGCACCTCCTTATATAGACTTAGACTCGCCAAGAAAGGTGACGGCTACCCGTACTTTAACACAGTCTTGTGCGGTTGCAGTTCTGGTGCGTACAGAAATACAACACTATTATTTTAGCAAAATAATTTTTAAAGTCAAGCCTTATTTGCTCCATGTAACCTTTTTAAAAATTAGTGGGTAAGATTTCTATCACTCTTGCTATTATCGCTCTTGCTTGCGATCCTTTTTCTGCAGCTTGAACGCTCACTTGGCTAGATAAAAAGCTCGTCAGGGCTACACTTGCTAACAAATAAATGCCAATTTTCATTTTTTATTATCCATAGATAAGCATCTCCTTTCTCGTATACTTGAGTTTATTATCTCATAAGGTAAACTTTTTTGAAAAATGAGAGAAATACTGACCTCTCTTCTTATTTTCTTCATTATCCCTCTTTCCTTTCTCTACGCTAAAAAACGCTAGTCTCTTCTTTTTTCATTCCAAGAAGAAACTAGCATTTGATTGATAAAAAAGGGTGTGCATTTTCTTTATCAAAAATAAGCCATAACGTCACTCAATCAGGCTGCTCTTTCCTAAAAAGTTTCTAACGGCTTACAAAGATGATAATAAACTGTTGAAAGGGGATGACGTCGAAAGAGAACTTCAAAAAGCAGCCCATTAAGACCTAGTGAAAGATTTGTGCGAGATGATCTAACCGGTCAAATCCTAACTCTTGTAAACGTTGAGGAAGAGCTTGGGCTAAGTGATCACAGATCTCTGCATCCTTAAAGTGAGCGGTTCCTACTTGGACGGCATTCGCCCCTGCAAGGAATAATTCAATCACATCATCTACAGTTTCAATACCACCTACCCCAATAATTGGCAAGTTGGTGGCTTGACGTACCTGATAAACCATACGGACGGCTAAGGCCTTCAGCGGCTTACCTGAAACGCCTCCCATCACATTTGCAATCACTGGTTGACGTTTCTCTACATCAATGTGCATCCCAAATAAGGTGTTGATTAAAGTTAAGCCATCTGCTCCCCCTTCTTCAACTGCTTTAGCCACAGAAACAACATCTGTAACATTCGGGGTTAACTTCACATAAAGTGGGCAATCAATCACAGCCTTCACCTTTTGCGTTAACTCCATAGCCACTTTAGGGTCTGTCCCAAAGGCCATGCCTCCTTCATGAACATTCGGACAGGAAATATTTAATTCTAAGGCATCTACCCTACCAGATTGGCTAAATAATTCAGCCACTCGACAATAATCCTCCATGGTCGAGCCCCCTACACTACCTATAATAGGAAGATCTGGATATTTTTCTTTAAGTGCAGGTAATTTCTCTTTAATAACACAATCAATCCCAGGATTTTTTAGTCCGACGGCATTAATACTAAAATCATCGCCCACCCAAATTTGAGGTTGCGGATTGCCTTCTCTTTCTTCCAGTGTAGTGGTCTTAATCACCAAGGCCCCTAAACGGTTCAAATCTAAGGATTGGCACCAAGCAAAATCTCCATAACCAAAGGTCCCAGAGGCAGGCATAATGGGATTCTTCATCGCTAATCCTGGTAAATTTACAGTAATATCAACGGGTGTTGTCATCTTACTCTTCCTTTCTGTCAAGAAATCTTGAAACATTTGCTTTTTATTTTGACAATTTGTTATAAACGACTTGACCATCGACGATCGTCATCACAGCCATTCCGTAGACGCTTTCTCGATTAAACGGACTGTTCTGGGCTTTCGATAGGTATTCTTCGGGTAAAATTTTTTGGGAGGTTTCTAAATCAAATAAGGTAATATCTGCAGCCTTTCCTGGTTCTAATCGTCCTGCCTCTCCTAGGTCAAAAGTCTGGCTGGGCGCTGTCGTCATCAACGACAATAAGTGAGTCAAAGTCAAGCGTCCTTCCTTAACCAAGTGGGTATAAAGTAAGGCAAAGGCTGTTTCTATCCCGATAATTCCAAAAGGTGACTTTCTGAAGCCTTGAGATTTTTCTTCTTTCGTATGAGGGGCATGATCCGTCGCAATCATATCTACAGTTCCATCCATTAAGCCTTGGATCAAAGCTTCTTGATCTTCGACGCTTCTCAATGGAGGGTTCATCTTATAATAAGCATCATCTTCTGTGATGTCTTCCTCATTTAAGAGTAAGTGATGAGGCGCCGCTTCACACGTCACAGCTAATCCCTCTACCTTCGCCTTGCGAATAAGATCAAGACTGGCCTTAGTCGACACGTGACAAACATGGTAACGGACACCCGTTTCTCTCACCATCTCCAAGTCTCGCGCTAACTGAGCCACCTCGGCTAGTCGATGAATACCTGGTAAGCCGAGTTCTTCTGCGATCTTTCCTTCATTGATCACCCCTTCTTTAAAGAGGGAGCGATCTTCTAAGTGAACACAGATAGGAAGATCTGCTTTCTTCGCTTCAAGCATAGCTTCATACATGGTCCCTGCACTTTGAACACCAAAGCCATCATTTGATAAGGCAAAAGCGCCAGCTGCCTTCATGGCTTGTCCATCAATCAATCGATCCGATTTCAAATCTTCAGTGATGGGCGCGTACTGATGAATCTTAATACAGCCTTCTTCTTTGTTGCGCTTAATCATCGCTTCAAGGAGGGGAACCGTATTCGGAACAGGGGTGGTATTCGCCATGGTGCAAACCGTTGTATAGCCACCACGTGCGGCAGCCCGACTTCCGGTTTTCACCGTTTCTTTGTCTGTCTGCCCAGGCTCTCTGTAATGAACATGGACATCAATTAAGCCCGGCGTCACTAATAGGCCTTCTGCTTCAATCACTTGGTCGCACGCTTCTTCCGAACAAAGGTCATAGCCGATCGATTGAATCTTCTGGTCTTGGATTAAGAGGTCCATCTGAGCCAAATGCCCCCCTAAAAAGAGATTTCCATTTTTTATCAAAGTCTTCATCTATTTACCTCCGCATACCGCTTCTAAGACAGCCATTCTGACATATACGCCGTTTTGAATTTGACGGTAAAAGCGGGATTTAGGGGCTTCTACTAATTCACTGGCTAATTCCACCCCGCGATTAATGGGACCTGGATGCATAATAATCGCTGTTTTCTTCATTTCTGCATAACGTTTTTGATTAATTCCGTAGGCTTCATGATAAGCTTCCTTGGTAAATAAAGCTTGATCTTCTCCTTCAATGTGGCGTTCATGCTGTACTCTCAGTAACATGACAACATCCATATCCTTCAACAATTCTTCTTCAGGTTTATAAGGACCGTAAATTAAGAGACTCTCATCGAACCAGTAATCTGGCCCTGAGAAGAAGACACTTGCTCCTAGCTGGGTAAGGAGATGGGCGTTGGAGCGGGCAACCCGTGAATTTCGAATATCACCGATGATCGCTACTTTTAGTCCTTCAAAATGTCCAAATTCTTCATAGATAGTCATCAAGTCAAGTAAGCATTGGGTAGGATGTTGACCAGAACCGTCCCCTCCATTGACCAAACGAATGGAATGCCCCTTCTCCTGAAGTTGGGCTAGGAGCGGTTGATAGTAAGCATTTTCTGAATGTCTGATCACAGCTACTTTCGCTCCGATGGCCTCCATCGTGATGACGGTATCATAGAGGCTTTCTCCCTTTTGCACAGAAGAAGTCGCCACTTCAAATGGTAAGACTTGATAGCCTAAAGCATATTCCGCTTTTTCGAAGCTCGTGCGTGTACGTGTAGAATTTTCGTAAAACAAGTTCACCGCATAAATATCGTCTTGCTGCTTAACTTTCACACCTTTCTTCAATTCAAACGCTCGGTTTAACAAGGCCATAACGTCCTCGTTCGTTAAAGTTTCAACCGTTAGTAAATGTTCCATATTTGCCTCCTCTTGGGGTCTCTTCACTTAGATGTCCCCTATTTCCTTTGAGTCTGGCCACAAAAAAGCACCTGGTTTTGTCCAGGTGCTCGTTACTAAAAAGTATAGTTATCCTTCGTCTAACTATTTTCTGATATTCATCAAACTTTTCAGTCTCTCTGGACAGAATTAAAATTTGAAGTCTCGCTTCAATTGCCTTTACTTTACAGAAGGATTGGCAATTTGTCAATAGAAAAATCTCCCTAAAATGAAACAGTTTCCTTATTTTTTCAAAAAAATTCGAACCTATAAAAATATTTAAGCATTCCTTAGAGAAATAAGGTCCACAAAAGCTTATAAAATCTAGTAAAAAAAGATCTTTATAAAATTAGCATTCAAAAAGTATTATAAAAAATTTGAATTTTTTTCTACATTTACTTAGTCAATACGCGCAAAATAATATATAATAAGTTTGATGATGAATTGCAGGGGGACCCCTCGGTTGAGAAGGTTAAAACCTGACCCTTTGAACCTGTTTGTTAAGACAAGCGTAGGAAGCAATTAAAGTCTGATTTTTTCGCCTATCTCTACGAAATTTTCCCATCTATTCATTATTAAAATTTTACATGAAGGAGATACATTATGGGAAATTTAGTTGCTATTGTAACTGGCGCAAGTAGAGGATTAGGACATGAAATCGCCCATGTTTTGCTAGAGAATGGCTATTGCGTGGTGGCCGATTACTATCAGACACCCTCTGGCGCTCAGACCTTAGTCGATGAATTTGGAGAAGATAAGGTTCTTGCCGTTCAAGCAGATGTTAGAGACGAAGAGCAAATGGCCGCACTGAATAAGGCTGCCGTTGCCAAATTTGGTCAAGTGGATATTATTATCCATAATGCACTGATTAACTTTAAATTTGATCCAACCGCCCAACTTGACCTCGCTCATATTGGTTGGAAAAATTATTTATCCCAATTTGAAGGTTCTGTTAAAGGGGCTCTTAACCTCTTACAAACTAACCTCGCTAATTTAAAAGCATCTGATAATGCACGATTTATTGCGATTGGGACTAACCTCTTCCAAAGTCCTGTCGTTCCTTATCATGAATATACCACAGGGAAAGCTGCTCTCGTGGGCTTTATGAGAAATGCTGCAGCCGAACTTGGCAAAGATGGGATCGCATGTAATGTCGTTTCTGGTGGATTGTTGAAGACAACGGATGCTTCAGCAGTAACCACCCCTGAAGTTTTTGATTTAATCGCTCAAACAACCGCTCTCAAGAGAGTCACCACCCCTAGAGACCTCGCTGAACTTGTTTGTTTCCTTGCTAGTCCAGCTTCTAAGGGCATCAGCGGTCAAAACATCGTGGTTGACTCTGGTCAAACTTTTAATTAATGGTTCTACTTATATCTCATTTACAATAGAAATGTCTATTGGTCCAAGCTTCTGAGACTCACTGTCGCAGAAGCTTTTTTATTTTTCCCTTTTATTAAGTAAATAAAATCGGTGTCCCTCTTACGAATGACACCGATCTCCTTCAAAAAATAAAGAGATATTCTACAACTCCTCATTTTTCACATCTGATCAAACTTCTTATTTAAACTGAGTCGAAGAGACAATACGTGTTCCATACTTCTCCCCAAAGGCAATATCGTGGGTAACTACCAAGATTCCCATCCCCTCTTTAGCGAGTTTTTCAATGAGATAGCCCACTTGATCCGCAGACTCCCGGTCCAAAGCTGAGGTAGGTTCGTCAAAGCAGATAATCTGTGGGCTGAGCATCATGGCTCTTGCAATCGCAATCCTTTGCTTTTGACCCCCTGATAAATTTGCAGGATACACCTGAGCCTTATCCAATAAGCCGACAGTTTCTAAGAGTTCCTCTGCTTGTTTTTGGAGACTTTCTCTCTGCCCTAATTTCTGAGCTAGAGGAGCTTCTAAAAGATTCTCCATCACGGTTAAATTAGGAAAGAGTTCATAGTTTTGAAAGACCATACCAATCGCATTTTGATAAGCCCTTTGCTCTTTTGTTGAGGTATAAACGGCTTCTTGGCCATTATCTTCACAGAGAAGATAGTCTCCAATCCGAATACTCCCACGATCTGTCTTATCCAAATTATTAATCAGCCGCATAAAAGTCGTCTTCCCTGTTCCGGAAGGCCCTAAAAGTATGACAATTTCGCCTGAATCAATCTGGCAAGAAAAATGATCAATGATCTGATTATCTTTGAAAGATTTGCACAAATTTTTGACTTCTAAACTCATAGTCTCTCCTTCCTAACCCCAGTGAATTTGATTTTCTAAGCGTTTCAATCCTACTGTGACTACTGCTGTAAATACGAGATAAAAGACCCCACAAACGAGATAAGGAACAATCGTGGCATAGGTATTGGCCGAAATAGAGCCTGCTCTTAAGAGTTCCCCGAGTCCAATCACATAAACCAAAGAAGTATCCTTCACTAAGGCAATGACTTCATTGCCTACAGATGGTAAGGTAATGTTCATCACTTGCGGGAAGATAATCCGACAAAAACCGCGATATTTTCCAATTCCCAAGACTTTGATACTTTCATATTGTCCGCCTGGGACAGCCATAATGCCCCCACGGAAAATCTCTGCAAAGTAAGCGGCATAGTTAATCACAAAGGCTAAAATAGCAGCTGGCATCCGGTCTAAAGTAATCCCAATATAAGGAAGTCCAAAGAAGAAAACCATTAACTGTAACATCAAAGGACTCCCCCGCATAATGAAAACATATCCTTCAATCAAACCCCGAATCCAAGAAGCCCCAAATACACGGGCAATCGCAATTAAGAAGCCTAATGGCAAGGACATCACTAAAACGATGACAAACAGGCCTACCGTCAGCTCAAACCCTTTTCCTAATGAAGGAAGGATTTTTTGGAGAAGATTCTCTTGCTTGGCTACTTCACGATTTTGGCCGAACCATTTTTCAACGATTTGATCATATTTTCCATTTTCTTTGAGTTGGCTAATCCCTTGATCGATTTTTTCTTTTAAGGCTTGGTCTCCCAGACGCATACCGACGCCAAAAGGTTCTGCTGGATGCGAATCATCGACAAAGAAGGCGTACTTATCTGCTCCTCTGACCTGCATAACATATCTTCCATAGCAAGAATCGGTTGCTACAGCATCTACCCTTCCAGAATCCAAATCACTAAACACTTCATTATAACTCGAATAGAGAACAGGTTGTCCATTTAACTTTTGATAGAGTCCATTCGGCCAAGCTTGGATATATTTAGCCGTCGTAGACCCTGACTGAGTGGAAACCTTCTTTCCTTCTAAGTCTTCTAATTTTTGAATAGGAGATCCCTTCTTAGTAATAATAATGCCTGGACTCTCATAATAAGTTTTGGAAAACAACATCTGTTTTTCGCGGTCAGGTGTAATCCCTAACCCATTCCATATCATATCGATATTGCCTGTATTGAGTTCTGTCTCTTTCATCGCCCAATCAATTGGCTGAAATTCCATCTTCCAACCATAAAGATCCCCGATTGCTTTCGCAAGATCAATATCAAATCCCACTACTTCTCCTTTATCATTTCGGAAACCCATCGGCGCAAAGGTATCATCTAACCCTACTCGAACAGTATCCCCCTCTTTAGGGACCGGCTTTTCAAGGACAGCTTGATCGCCCGTTTGAGCGTCAACGCTTCCCCCACCTACTATACAAAAACTTATGAAACAGCATAGACTCACTAGCCATTTGAGGCTCTTCATCTCCACTTCCTCCTTCTTACAACGTTTAATCTAATAAAAAAAAGTCCTTCTCCCATAGGAAAAGGACGCTGTGGCGTGGTACCACCTTTTTTCTCAAGTATTTCACAATACTTAACTCTTCATGTTTAATAACACTTCGATGTAACGCTCGAACACGAATAGACTTTGATCTATTAACTCCTGGGTGTGTAGTTAGAACTTCCTTACCTGTTTTCAGCAACCAGGCTCTCTGCAAAGGAAGACTTCTAACCTCTTCCATTCATTGTTTGCTTATTATTTTGTATTATACTGATATTTCGTCATTTAATCAAGCTTTTTAACGTGCTTCCCATTGACAAAAAGCAGGAATAATAAGAGTCATCATAAAAATGATCAAACTATTAAATAAAAGTGACGGCCCTAAAAAGCTCTGAAAGAAAGTTCCATAACTTTCGTGATGAAAGCGTAACAAACGGTACACGATACAAATTATATGCTGATAAGTAAAGTAAGCCAGGACTCCCCACACCCACACTGTATAAAAATTAAGAGTCAGCTTCCGTTTGGCTAAATAAGTCACGTACACCAAAGCTGGAAACAGGAACAAGTTAATTCCTAAGATTCCGGTATAGTAACTGTCATAGAGAAACCCAATGACAAAAGACATGTTATAGAGAACTGACCGTTTCTCTGTATACAATGGCATTAGAATCCAAGTGATTAATAAAAAGGCGGGGACAATCTTATAGTGATGGGTGTTCACTAAAGCCAAAATCATGTTGGTCACCGAGCCATCTAGGAAAAAGAATAGCAAAAGAAAGCACGGCAAGGCAAAAGAATGTTTTAAATATTTACCCATGTCGTCTTCCTCCTCTTTGAGGACGGTGCAATGGATTTCTTGCAGGAACTTGGCCAGTAACTGCTGGTCGACTTGGACGCTGAGATTGTGCAGGAGGCTGACTAGAAGCAGCGGTTTGGCTGCTTGAAGAACTTTGACTTTGAGACGAATCAGAAGCTTTAATATCCTTAGGCGTTGCCTTCTTCTCTTTGCCAGATTCCTTATCAGACATAATCACAAAGACGTGCCGAATGTCGTTAAAGTTGGCAGCTGGGGAAACGAAGACCCGCTTGGAAAGATTGAACTCATCATCTTCTACTCTAGTAACTTTACCAATGACTAGACCTTCTGGAGAGATTCCTCCTAGACCACTGGTTGTCACGGTATCGTCTTTTTCAATTTTGGCGGACTTAGGCACTTGGTTGACAATCAGTTCATTATTGGTTCCATCATAATCATCAATCACGCCGTAGTAAATACTATCTTTGGATTGAATCCCGGCATACAGTTTCACAGAGTCTTCTTGATTAGAAGTTACTAAACTCACTTTCGAAGAAGTAGGACCTACTTCAGAAACCCGCCCAATAATTCCTTGATCCGTCATCACAGACATGTCTACTTTAATACCGTTATTTTCACCCACATCAATAGTTAATTTATCCAACCAATTTTCTGGTGAACGTGAAATAACCGTGGAGGCGATCACCTTTTTTCCAACAAGGGTTGGTTCTAACTTCAGCATATTGGCCATCTGCTTATTTTCTTCTTTTAAGATCGTATTTTGAGCTTCCAAGCTTTGTAAGGTGGCTATTTGTTTCTTTAACTTTTGATTCTCTTCATAGGTATTTTGTAGGCCACTCACTGCATCTCCAAATCGCATAACGATATTACTTGGTGCAGATACCATTCGGGCTATCATCGCAGCCACATCATTTACCCAAGTTACTGGTTGAGGCAAACCTCCTCCAAAAGTTGAAAAAGCAATCAAACTCAGTGAAGTAATCACACTTAACAAGATGACCACTAATTTTTTATTTTCAAAAAATTGGCGCACTGCGATTCTTCCTTTCCAAGGGCTAAGAGAAAGAAGTCTTTGGCTTTCTCTCTCAATTGATACTTGTTTATTATACCCTTCTCTCCAGCATTTTAAAAGTTTAAACTTTTCTATTAGCGCATCTTCTCACATTTTTATGTTCAAATTTTTCAAGACTTCTTCTTTGAAAAGATTCGCTAGAAGCGTATGATAAAAATAGACACTTTCAAGAAAGGAAAAGTTACTATGACGCTCACTCAAGACCTAAAAAAATATAATGAACTCAGTCTGAAAATCATTTCCCTCTTATTCGAAAAACATCCCGATCCACATGTCCTTTTAGAAATTCAGTCCAGCTTTCAATGTCCTTTTCTAGCTCGCCATTTAAACGCTTGTCAACTCAAAGAAAAATTAGCCAAAGGCGAAACGATTCCAAGTGATCAAGTCAAACGGCTTCTCTTGTTTGCTTTGCAACTTTGTCAGCAAAAAGTGAAACTACTTCTCGATCCAAAGACTGCAAATCTAGCCTGTCCTTTAAAATAATTTTTCAAAACGAAAAGAGGTTCTCCTAAAAAAAGAGTCCCTGAAAGTCAGAGTGTTGCTCTGACTTTCAAAGACTCCTCCAAGAGAAAATCCTCTTTTTTGTTTTAGCTTAATATAATGTCTGCTAATTCTTCATGAATTTGAGCATTGAAGTAAGGTTTGAGATCCATATCTTTCAAAACGTTGACAATGGCTTCTTTTTCAGCAGGAACACCTAACAAGACTTTTTCAACATCTTGAATAGGTTCTGATCCAAAGAAATCTCCATAAATCTTAATTTCTGAAATTCGACTTTTATCTACTGTCAAGTGTAATTCAAAGGTCCCAATACCTTCTAAACGTGCATTCCGAGTATATTGATATTCCGGAGATTCTCCATAAACCCAGTTCCAATTAAACCATTTTTCTTCACAACGTTTATCAATAGCTGCCCAGTCTTCGTCTGTTAAAACATATTGTTTAGCATCTTCTAACCGGTCTACTTTCAATAGACGACAAGCAACAAGGTCATGGAATTCCTTAGGTGTAAGGTTTTGATATTCTGGAGCTAAGTGATGACGAATGCTATCTACGTGTTGACGAACAGAATCTACACCTTTAGCTTCAATTTTCTTACGGTTTGGGGTTAAAACAGTCGTTAAGGTATCAAAATCAACATCTAACATTAATGAGTAGCCTGCATAGAAACGAGTAGGATCTAAACTCATGGCAGCTCCTGAGATTTTTTTGTTGCCAATTTTCAAATCGTTACGTCCGGAGAACTCAACATCTTTTGCCCCTAAATCATGTAAAACTTCAACCACGGGTTCGTACAATTTTTGGAAATTCAAATCTGTATTATTTGAACGATCATTGATCAAGTAACAGAAACTTGTATTCCCACGGTCTAGGTAAATCGCTCCACCACCAGTATCACGACGACAGAGTTGCACGCCTTTCTCCTTCATAGCATCCAAATTAACTTCTTTCACAGCATTTTGATACCGACCCATTTGAACTTGAGGGGAACTCGTGTAAGGCATCATAATATCATCATCAAGAAAGATATTTTGACGCACATACTCTTGTAAAGCCATATCCATTCCAGGGCGGTAAACATATTCACCGTTTCGTTTCATTTCAATTAAAATCATGCAACTTCCTCCTGAATAATTCTCAAAATCATCTAACATACAACACCTCTATTATAACTTGTTAGGTTATCTACTAAAAGAGAAAACTATTATTTTTTAAAAGAGAAAATTATTATTTTTGTTTAACCTTTTTTTATTTTCATTCTGTCCTTTGAACGTGCCAAAATAGGTCAAAGATATTTTTAATGTAATGTTTTTCTTAAGTCCTATTCTCACTTCTTTAAACAAATAAAAAAATCTCCTTTACTTCTAAAGTAAAGGAGATTTTTTAACCTTTTTCTGCATCTATTTAAGGACTTTCTGTAAGAAATCTTTTGTCCGTTCATTTTGTGGATGTTCAAAGATTTGCTCTGGCGTTCCTTCTTCAACGATATATCCGCCATCCATAAAAATGGTTCGATCAGATACTTGTTTCGCAAACCCCATTTCGTGAGTAACAATCACCATGGTCATTCCTCTATTAGCGAGGTCTTTCATGGCTTCTAGAACGTCCCCAACCATTTCTGGGTCTAAAGCAGAAGTAGGTTCATCGAATAACATCAAGTCCGGATCCATTGCTAAGGCACGCGCAATCGCCACACGTTGTTTTTGACCACCAGATAAAGAATTAGGGTAAGCATCTGCCTTACTTTCTAATCCAACATCTGCTAAGAGAGACAAAGCTTTTTTGTCAGCTTCTTCTTGACTCATCTTTCCAAGTTCAACTGGGGCTAAAGTAATATTTTCTTTAACCGTTTTATGTGGGAAAAGATTAAATTGTTGGAAAACCATTCCAATATTTTCGCGTGCTTTATCAATTTCTAATTTTGGATCCGACATATCAAATCCGTCCACCGTAACTTGTCCACCATCAATGGTTTCCAAACGGTTGATACAGCGAAGTAAAGTAGATTTTCCTGATCCAGAAGGTCCGATAATACATACCACTTCACCTTCTGAAATAGATAAGTTAATATCTTTTAATACTTCATTATCTCCAAAACTCTTTTTAAGGTTTTGAATAATCACTTTCTTTTCAGCCATATTATAGACTCCTTTCGATATGCTTTGATAGTTTGGTTAATAGGGTAATAATAATAATGTATAGAACCCCAACAATAAACCAAATCTTACCCGATTGATAAGTGCGTGCTATTATAATTTTACCAGTTTGTGTTAATTCTACAAGTCCAATTACAGATAAAATTGAAGTATCTTTCAAAGTTATCACAAATTGATTAATAAAAGCTGGAATCATCAATTTAAAGGCTTGCGGTAAAATAATTTTACGCATCGTCATTGATTTCGTTAACCCTAAAGACCGACTAGCTTCGAATTGCCCCACTGGAATACCTAAAATTCCTCCTCGAATAATTTCAGAGATATAGGCCGAAGCATTGAGAGTAAGTGTAATAATTCCGGCAATATTAGCAGATAAATTAATATCACAGAGTTGAGGAATACCAAAATAAATGAAGAAAGCCAACACAATCACAGGTAACCCTCTAAACAAATGAACGTAAGCAGATGCCACTCTACCTAAAATTGCAGAATCGCTCACTGCCATCATAGCAATCACTACCCCAACAAGGAAAGCAAATAAAATGGCAAAGGCAGTAATTTTAATGGTGTTAAATAACCCCATTGCGATATTTTTAAAGTTTCCACGAAGTAATCCCAATAAAGAATGATCAATTTCTTGACTGGACGTACTCAAGTAGCGATTAACAATTTCATCATATTGCCCATTTTCTTTAAGTTTTTTCAAACCACGGTTAAATTTTTCGAGGAATTCAGGAGACTTGCCCTTTCCAACAGCCACCCCTAATTCTCCGTTTGGAATCTTATCTCCGACTAATTGGAGTTCCATCCCCGTATTAATCGCATAGGCCATTACTGGATAATCTTCTACAGCCGCATCACTATTTCCACTTAATACATCTTCATACATATTAGAGGAATCTTCAAAGGTTGTAATTTTTAAATCGTACTTATCCTTCATCTTAGATGCTTGCTTAGCTCCAGAGGTCCCTGTCTTTACAGCAATTTTCTTTCCTCTTAAGTCCTCCAAACTATGGATAGAAGATCCCTTCTTTGCTCCAAAAATAACAGCAGAATCAAAGTAAGGGTCTGTAAAATCAAAAGAAGATTTTCTTTCATTAGTAATAGACATCCCAGCCATCACAGCATCTGCTTGTCCAGATTCCAAGGCTTGAACAGCGGCGTTAAATCCTAACCGTTTTAATTGGTAATCAAAACCTTCTTCTTTAGCAATTGCCTCTAAAAGCTCTACATCAATCCCCACAAATTTACCCTCTTGACTTTCAAATTCGAAGGGTGCAAAAGTCGTATCTGTTGCTATAATATAAGTCTTTTCTGCAGCATGAGCCTGCTCCTGATTACAGCTTATACAACCTAACCAAACAAGAATAGCTATTGTTAGATATTTTAACAAGCCATGTAGCTTTTTCTTTTTTTTCATAGTAATCAGTCCCCTTTTGTAATAATTTTGAGACTATTTTATCATGGATTTATAAAGAAAGCAAGAGTTGGGAGTACATTTATGTCACTTTTTATAACACCCTATACTAATAAGGTGTTATTTTATGACATTCAAAGCTATGTCGCATTTGCTTTGTTATATTTTATTACATTCGCTTCTACTAAGCATTCTTTACTGCTATTTTTTATTTCAACATTGACTTTTTAGAAATTAACCCTTAGACTATTAGGAGTTTAGGTCTTTTAATCTCTGCCCGTGAGAAGAGAAAAGACATGCGTATTTTATCAAGTCGTCATATAAGTCCTTAACCACACTATTAAGGGCTTTTTTTGCGCCCACAAATAAGGAGAATGTTCTATTGAATTACATACTAACCGTCTGACTATGCGCTACGATATTGATCAAAAGCCCCCACGTATCGAAGGCTTATTTTTAAGTTTCCAACACGTCTTTGCCATGTTTGGTGCAACTATCTTAGTTCCTTTAACTTTAGGGATGCCAGTTTCCGTCACTTTAATGTGTAGTGGCTTAGGAACCTTAATCTATACTTTCTTCATCAAAGGAAAGGTTCCTGTCTATCTTGGATCTTCTTTCGCTTTTATTGGAGCAATGAAAATCGCTATGGAACAAATGGGTAGATCGACTACTCCCCCCAGTCGTCATTGGGCCACTCATTGTTGTTATCGGGCTTTCCTTAGCAAGAAGTGCTGTAACCAACGCTGGCTTTGTCCCAAATGGGAACTTACAAACTATGATCGTAGCCATCTTCACTTTTATCGTCTGTGCCTTGGTTAATGTACGAGGCAAGGGATTTGTTCGGGTCATTCCTTTTTTGATTGCCTTGATCTCCGGTTATATTCTTACAGCCTTTATGGGATTGGTCGACTTCACTCCTATTAAAGAAGCAGCTTGGTTTGAAATTCCACATTTCATCTTATCATTCAACACTTCTTACTTTGATTCTTTCAGACTTTACTTCGGTCCAGAAGCTCTCGCCATTATTCCGGTAGCCATCGTTACCTTATCCGAACATATCGGAGACCATACCGTTCTTTCCGAAATCTGTGGGCGTCAATTCTTAAAAGACCCAGGTTTGAATAAAACACTCCTTGGGGACGGATTAGCGATTTGTGTATCCGCTCTCTTGGGTGGTCCTTCAGAAACAACTTACGGCGAAAATACAGGGGTTGTTGGGATGACACGGGTCGCTTCTACTAGCGTTATCCAGCACGCTGCTGTCATTGCCATCACCATTTCCTTCTTAGGGAAATTCACCGCACTGATTTCAACTATTCCTACAGCCGCTTTAGGAGGAATGTCTATCTTACTATACGAGACCATCGCTTCTAATGGCTTAAAAGTCTTAATCGAAGCAAAAACAGACTTCAAAGATGTTCGAAACCTCATCATCGCTTCTGCAATTCTAGTTCTTGGTTTAGGCGGAGCTATCTTAGAATTCTCCAATATTCTCACGATATCAGGTACAGCCTTAAGTGCTATTGCTGGTATCTTACTTAATCTCCTATTACCAGAAACCGCAAATGACTAATTAAAAAAATTTTCAAAATAAGAAAATCTCGCTCTTCCACTCTTAATGTGGGAAAAGCGAGATTTTTTTAATTACATATAGAAGTTTCCTCTCCAGTCACTGGAGAAATGACTTTCTCTATATTTTACGTTATATCATTTTAATAAATATCTGTAGGGCTATCAAAAGCAGCTAAGCTAGCTTTAATATCAGATAAGAACTGACCTGCAGCTAAACCATCTAATAAGCGGTGATCAATGGATAAACATAAGTTCACCATATCTGCTACTTTAAATCCGCCATCTTTAGTTGGAATCATTTGCTTTCTAATGCTTTCTACTTGTAGAATCGCTACTTGAGGCGCATTAATAATTCCCATAGAAGCTGTCGACCCAAAGCTACCAGTATTATTCACTGTGAAGGTACCGCCCTTCATATCAGCGCCGCTTGCTTTTCCTTCGCGAACTGCTGTAGATAAGCGAGCAATTTCTTTCGCTAACCCACTAATCGAGAAGTTATCGGCTTGATGAATAACAGGAACATATAAAGTATCTCCATTCGCAACCGCAATCGATATATTAATATCTTTGTGGTAAACCACTGTATTATCTGCTTGCCAAGATGCATTGAAGCTTGGATGTTTCTTGAGGGATTGCGTTACCGCTTTAATAAAGAACGGTAAGTAAGTTAAGGAACAGCCTTCTGTTGCTTTATATTTATCTTTTTCTGCTTTACGGAGACGAACGATATTCGTTACATCAACTTCTACACGTAACCAAGCATGCGGAATCTGCGTATAGCTTTCTACCATATGTTTTGCAATAGCCTTCCGAATAGGACTTGGAGTAACTACTTCATCATTTCCACAAACTTGTGATTGACAAGCGGCTGGAGCAGGTTGATCAGCCACTGGTGCAGCAGGGGCACTTGTAGCAGCTGGAGCCACTTCTTGAACAGCTCCAGGTTGGAAATTCAGAACATCTTGACGGGTAATCCGACCATGAGATCCAGTTCCTTGGACCTGATTGAGGTCAATGCCACGTTCATTTGCTAATTTCACCACAGCTGGTGAGAAGCGTCCGCCACCCTCATTTGCTGGTGCTTTTCCTGCTGAAGTTGCCGCAGGAGCAGAGGCTGCTTTTGCTTTTTCTGCATAAGCAAGAACATCTTTCTTGGTGATTCGTCCACCTGAACCTGTTCCAACAACTTCTTTCAAATCTACCCCTTTTTCACTCGCTAACTTAACAACAGATGGTGAATAAGTGGTATTTGTAGATGCTGGTTTCTTAGGTTTTTCTGCCGCTTTAGCTGGTTCAGCTGCTGGTTTTGGAGCTGCGGCCTTATCTTCAGGCTCAGGAGCTGCATCTCCACCTACATCAATCTTCAAAATAGGTGTACCAATGGCTACTTCTTCATCTTCTTTTACCAACAGTTCTGTAATCGTTCCGCTATATTCTGAAGGAATTTCAGTTGTTACCTTATCGGACATAACCTCTGCTAAAACATCGTATTTTTCAATCGATTGGCCAGGTTTAACTTTCCAATAGGTAATCGTTGCTTCGTGGACGCTTTCCCCCAAAGCTGGCATAATGATCTCTTTTATGGCCATCATATTCCTCCTTCTAGAATTCTGATAATTCTTTCATTGCGTCATAAACGCGTTCTTCATTTACTAAGAATTCACGTTCAAGATTAATTGCATAACCCATTGCTGGCACATTTGGACCTGCTAAACGTTTAATTGGAGCATCTAAATCGAACAAGGCTTCTTCAGCGATGATAGCTGCGATATCATTGATAACAGCACCTTCTTCGTTGTCTTCACTGATTAAGAGAACTTTTCCTGTCTTCTTTGCAGCATTAACTAAAGTTTCTCGGTCAAGTGGGTAAAGGGAACGAACGTCTACGACTTCTGTTTCAATACCATCTTCTTCAGCTAAACGTTCTGCAGCTTTAAGAGCGTGATGAAGAACTAAGCCATAGCCGATAACCGTCATGTCATCCCCTTCACGAACAACATTTGCTTTGTCAATTGGAACAGTGTATTCTTCTTCAGGAATATCTTCCTTGAGTAACCGATAGAGGCGCTTGTGCTCATAGAACAATACTGGGTCATCTGACCGAATAGCTGATTTAATCATACCTTTGGCATCATAAACTGTAGATGGTGTTACAACGCGAAGACCTGGTTGTCCTGCAAAGACTTTTTCTGATGATTGGGAGTGATAGAATCCACCACGAACCCCACCACCATAAGGAGCACGGAAAACAATTGGAGTGGTCCAGTCTCCTTTTGTCCGATAACGCATACGTGCAGCTTCTGAACAAATCTGGTTAACAGCAGGTAAAATATAGTCCGCAAATTGGAATTCACCAATTGCACGATAACCACGTAAACCTAAACCAACAGCCAATCCTCCGATAGCGATTTCTGTTAACGGACTATTAAAGCAGCGGTCATCGCCATATTTTTCAGCTAATCCTTTACTGATCCCGAAAACCCCACCTTTAACGCCACCAACGTCTTCACCGAAAATGACCACTTTGTCATCGCGTGCCATTTCCTCATCAATACCGCGATTAATGGCTTGTAAATAAGTCATCTCTGTCATAATTAATCATCCTCTCCTTCAATTGGCTGTTTAGTCTGCATAAACTTGTTCATAAAGTGATTCTGGTGTAGGGTCAGGCATTGCTTCCGCTTCATCTGTCGCTTTATTGACAAGAGCACGAATCTCTTCTTTCATCTTTTCAATTTCTTCAGCTGTGAGATACCCTTCGTCAATCATTTGCTTACACATCTTTTCAACAGGGTCATCGGCTTCTACTTCAGCTAATTCTTCTTTTGAACGGTATACGGTTTGATCATCGTCACTGGAGTGGCTAGTCATACGTTCTACCATCATTTCAATTAAGTAAGGACCTTTACCAGAACGTCCATATTCAACCGCTTTCTTGAAGGCAAGGTAGGTCGCTGCAAAGTCACAACCATCTACACGAACTCCAGGGAAGCCATAAGCTTCACCACGAATAGCTAAGGTTTCAGAAGAATATTCTCCTTTATTTGGAACAGAAATGGCATATCCGTTGTTTTCTACAACGAAGATTACTGGTAATTTCATAACCCCAGCAATGTTCATTGCTTCTGCACATTCTCCTTGTCCGAAAGAACCGTCCCCTGTGACTACTAATACTAAGCTGTCTTCTTTATTTAATTTGGCAGCTAAAGCCATCCCACTTGCTAGAGGATATTGGGTACTTACTGGGGAAGAATGACTCACAATATTGTGTTCCTTTGACCCATAGTGGTTAGGCATTTGACGTCCATGAGAGTTAGGATCTGCATCTTTAGCAAATGTTGCCATTAAGCAGTCTTTTGGTGTCATCCCCCAAGCAAGCACTGCTCCTAAATCACGATAGTAAGGGTTAAAGTAGTCTTTCTTAGGATCAAATGCTAATCCCATAGCTACTTGACCTACTTCATGCCCCTTCCCTGAAATGTTAAAGGAAGTTTTCCCGATACGAGTTAATTGCCAATAACGATCATCGACAATTCTCGTTTCAAGAACCAATCGAAAAGCTTCGATAATCTCTTCTCGTGATAAACCAGATGTTTTTAACTTTTCCATTTTCCGTCACTCACTTTCTTTTTTATTTATGTATTGCCATTTTGTAAGAATCTAAGGCCGCTTCTTGAATCGCTTCACTGAGCGTTGGATGCGGATGAACAACTTCTCCTAATTCATGAGCGGAGGCATTGACGTATCTTGCCAATGAACCTTCACTGATCATTTCTGTTGCATGAGGTCCAATAATGCTAATTCCTAGTAAGTCATCATTTTCTTCATTTCTGAGAACTTCCACAAAGCCACCTTTGGCACCTGCGATCATCCCCTTACCATT
Organism: Aerococcus christensenii; assembly: GCF_001543105.1. Classification (NCBI taxonomy): domain Bacteria; kingdom Bacillati; phylum Bacillota; class Bacilli; order Lactobacillales; family Aerococcaceae; genus Aerococcus; species Aerococcus christensenii. Next base: position 1,337,359 of record NZ_CP014159.1, on the reverse strand, counting down.
GCTGGTGAATGGGAATTTACCCACTTTGACCTTCATGCCTTCTGGAATATCGGCTTGGGTATACCCTACACTTGCTATTTCTGGTGAAGTATAGGTACATCTTGGCATAGAAACATAATCTAGAGTGTCTTGACAGTTATTAACCAAGTGCTCTACCGCGATCTTTCCTTCAGCCATTCCGACATGTGCCAATTGGAGAGTAGGAATAGCATCTCCGATCGCATAAATGTGACTTTCAGCGGTTTGATAGTGTTTATTGACTTGAATTCCCTTCTTATCAAACTTGATAGAAGTATTTATCAAACCGATATTATCAATATTCGGTTCACGTCCTACCGCTACTAAAACTTTATCAAAGATTTCAGGTTTTGCTTCTCCTTCAACGCTTACTGCAACCCCGCCATTAACAACTTCTGCTTTTTGGACTTTAGCGGAGGTCTTTACACATATTCCATCACCTTCAAAGGCACGTTTGAGTTCTTGACTAATCGAAGGACTTTCATTAATGACCAAACGATCAGCATATTCAATGACGGTTACTTTACTTCCCATGCGATTGAGGAAAGACGCAAATTCTACGCCGATTACTCCTCCTCCGATAACAGCTACTGTCTTAGGAAGTTCACTAATTTCTAACATTCCCGTTGAACTAAGAATGTTTTCTTCATCAATTTTTAAATTAGGAAGGGATTTTACTCGAGAACCTGTGGCGATAATCAAATTCTTAGGAACAATCACAGTTTCTTCTTTCGAAGGATCTTCATATGTCACCGTTACAGTTCCTGAAACAGGTGAGAATATGGATGGTCCCATGACTGCGCCTTTCCCATGAAGGACTTTAATTTTATTCTTCTTCATGAGAGCTGAAACCCCGTTGCGAAGATTGGAAACAATCTTCTCTTTTCTTGCTTGAATAGTCGCAAAGTTAATTTCGTAATCGGATTTCAAAGAGAAACCAAATTCGTCTGCATGGTCAATGTCATGTTTGACTGAAGCACTTTGAAGCAAGGCTTTTGTAGGAATACATCCCCTATTTAAGCAGGTTCCCCCCATCAAATCTTCTTCAACTAAAATGACTTCTTTTCCTAATTTTGCAGCTTGTATAGCTGCGACATAACCAGCTGGACCTCCTCCTAAAACGACTAAATCTGTTGTAATCATTCTATCGCTCCTTCCCTATTTACCTGATAAGTTTTCGCCTCTTCTTCACCGTTTAGCACTCTAATTGCTCCTTCATACAGAGCTTCCATTTCCCTTTCACCAGGGAAAGCTAACACAGGAGCTATCCACGATAGATCTTTTTGGAGTTTCTCACGGATGTAATCTGCATACATAATGCCACCTGTTAAAACAATAGCATCTACATTTCCATCCAAGACTGCTGCCATACTCCCGATAGATTGCTTCAATTGATAGCTCATTCCATCTAAGTAATAGCGAACACGTTCATCTCCATTTTCCATTTCTTCAACCAATTTTCTAAGATCGGTTTCGCCTAGATAAGATTTCAATCCCCCATCTCCTGCAAGAAGACGACGAATTTCAGGTTTTGAAAGTTTTTCGGTTACTATCTTTTTAGCAAAATCAGCCAATGGAAGACTACCTGGGCGTTCTGGGCTATATGGCCCTTCTCCATCAATTCCATTTACCATTTCAATAATTCGACCATGGTCATGAACACCAATACTGATGCCCCCTCCCATATGAGCCACGATTAAGCGACTTTCTGAGTAGGTTTTTCCTAACTGTTCAATAGCTTTTCTAGCTACTGAGCGTTGATTTAAAACATGACCAACACTGCGTCTTTGAATTCCTGCTAAGCCACTAATTCTTGCAATAGGATTCAATTCATCCACTACAACTGGGTCCACAATATATGCAGGGCATCCCCATCTTTGGGCAAGAGGAGCAGCGATCATAGCACCAAGGTTACTTGCATGCGCTCCGTAGCGCTCTTCCTTGAGATCTTCTAACATGGCTTCATTGACTGAGTAAGTCCCTCCTTCTACAGGTTGGAGTAATCCTCCTCGACCAACAACTGCCGCGCATTTATTCCCATCAAAATTAGCTTTTTCAAGGAAATCTTCAATGATTTCTTTTCGGTAATCGATTTGATCTCTAATTTGCCGAAATTTTTGTAATTCCGTTACCGGATGACGAATCACTTCTTCTTGCTTTTGTCCCTCTTTAAAAATTGCTAATTTTGTAGAGGTAGATCCTGGGTTAATGGCTAACACATATTCTCTACTTAACGTTGTCATCACTTCTCCCTCCTATAACCTGTTGAATAGCAAAGGTTAGTGCTTGTAATTTACTGCTGGATGAATCGCTTCGACTCGTAATAACAATAGGAACCTTAGTTCCTGCAATCACTCCGCCTAATTCTGCATCCCCGAATAATAACAAGGACTTGTAAATAACATTTCCTACATCAATCGTAGGAACAACAATAATATCTGCATCTCCCATTACCTTGCCTTGATAACCTTTTCGCTCAACAGACTTTGGTGAAAGTGCCAAATCGAATGAAAGTGGACCTTCAACAATAGCGTCTTCTTCTTGAAGCCTTTCTTTAAGATTCACAGCAAGTACAGAAGAAATCATCTTAGGATTAATATTCTCAGCTGATGAAATAAGAGCAACTTTTGGTTTATCTAATCCTAATAAATGTGCGATGTGAATAGCGTTTCTAGCAATTTCAAATAATTGATCCTCTGTTGGTTGAAGATTCATTCCCGCATCCGTCAATAAAAAAGGCTGATTACGTTTTGGAATTTTCACAAAAGTTACATGGGAAAGTACCGCTTGCGTCTTTAAGTGGTAATCTTTCTTCAAAACTTCTTTTAAGAGGGTATGGGTCTTAACGTTACCTTTCATTAAGATATCAGCTTGTCCATTATCTGCCCATGTCACCGCTTGAGTCACAGCATCCGCTTCATTTTCACAAGGATGATAAATCCATACGCCATCTTCTGCACAATTTTCTTTGTCGTCAAATACATGAAATTCAATTTCATTATTTTCCGCCTTTGCTGCTCGAACCACATGAAGGATTTCTTCTCTAGCTCCACACGCAACTGCGATCTTAATCATAATTTGCCTCCTTTATTGACAAAAACTTGTTATAATAAATTTATATAAACAAATTAGGAAAGAAGGAAGTCTCATGGATATTCGTCAACTACGCTATTTTTTAACGGTTAGCCAAGAACACAGTTTTTCCGCAGCTGCTAAAAAGCTTTTTGTGACTCAGCCTACTTTATCTACCGCTATTAAAAAATTGGAAGATGACCTTAACCATCCTTTATTCTTCAAAGAAAAGAACACCCTTACGCTTACACCCGCTGGTAAAATGCTAAACGAACGTGGTGGCAAACTTCTCTTAGAGTTTGATAAATTGACTGAGGATGTCCAACATTACGGAGAGAACCAAAAAACATATATTCGTCTAGGAATGACTACTGTCTTCGCTAGAAAATTCATGCCTTTAATTTCTCAATTCCTCATCACCCATCAAAACTGCGATATCACCCTTAGACAAGGCGGTTCTCCTGAACTTCAACGTGCCTTGACTAATAATGAGATAGATCTTGGAATTATTTCCTTTCCAAAATTTGAAAAAAACATTGATCTCGAACCTATTAATAATCTTTCATATCACATTTGTGTGGTTGTTCCTTACAAGCATCCTCTCTCTCAAGAAACAGTCATCTACACCGATCAACTCAAAGGCCAACGTTTCGCTAGTTTCTCTAAAAAGTATACGCTGGGGAAGCACCTAGAATATTTAGCTAAAGCTGCTAATTTCACTCCTAACATTGTTTATTCTGGTGACAATATTTCTGTCCTTCTGAATAGCTTAGAAGATATGAATGCAATCTCCCTTATGGCTATCGAATACAAGTCCTTTGTGAAATGCTCAAACAATCTTCATTGGATCCCTCTCATCGATCCGTATTCTCAAATTCAGATCGGATTAGCCCACACTAAACACTTTTTTATGACAGATTCCATCCGAGAACTTATCAATATACTACATTCTAATAAATTATGAGAGCCGCTCTACAACTATATAGTAACCGTTTTCAAAAACATTGTACAGATTTTTCCTTCATGTTAAAATTTATGCCCGTATAGTTTATTTTTATAGATTTAAAAGCGAAATAATTTATTATGAATTATCCCCTAAAATAGTGCAAGGGAATCTTTAAAAACCTTTTTCACTATTTTTTTATGTCCACTTGAAAAAAATAGCACAGCTACTGAAGTAACTGTGCTATAAAAATTCGGCTATTTTATTTAACTAATAGAATAACTATTTCTTGTATTCTTTTTGCAATGCAATGGACCTTGACAATGCCCACATCTGTACTTTTTGATATTGATACGTCTCTGTCTAGGATAGATTTGACCGCACCTCTGACATTCATAAATATAAGGTACTTCTTCTTTTAAAGCAGGCGTATATCTTAATCCCCCTACTTCTTGAAGTAACCGTCTAAAATCAGAAGAACGATGCTGGTAAGGTTTTTTTTGAAGATAGAGATGATAGTGACAGAGTTCATGGCGAATAATCCCTAAGCCCACTTCTCTAGAGAAGGCCGCAAAAACTTTAGGATTAAATTCCAAGCGCAAACTTTTTACAATGAAGCGCCCTCCCGTTGTCCTTAATCGACGATTCCACGAAACTTCATGTACAAAAACTCGCTTAAAATCTCTAAGAGAAACCTCTTTAACCAGTTCTTTTAACTCTTCTTCACTAAACGGGATTTTTGAAGAAAGCATTAGGCTTTTGGTCCAATCATAGATAGCCAAATTCTTCCCTTATTCTTGTCAATTTGGACAACCCATACCTCTACAATGTCTCCTACACTCACCACATCTTTAGGATCTGTAATATATTTTTCACTTAAACGAGAGATATGGACCAAACCATCTTGCTTGACACCAATATCCACGAAAGCTCCAAAATCTACCACATTACGTACCGTACCTTGTAAGCACATGCCTTCTTTAAGGTCTTCCATTGACATAACATCTTGACGTAAGATAGGACCACTAATTTCTTCTCGCGGATCCCTTCCTGGACTCAATAAAGCGGTTTGAATATCCGTTAAAGTCTCTAATCCTACCTCATGGGACGTTGCCAAAGCTTCTAAATTCCAAGACTTGATCCATTGTTTCACCTCTGCTTGATGGAGGGATTCAATCGCATATCCCGCTTCTTCAAACAATTCCAAGGTCACTGGATAAGACTCTGGGTGAATTCCTGTACTATCTAAAGGATTGTCTCCTTCTCGAATTCTTAAAAAGCCAGCCGCTTGTTCATAAGCTTTTGGACCTAAGCGAGGAACTTTCAGGAATTCCTCCCGATTGGTAAATTTTCCTTGTTCATTTCGATAAGCTAAAAGGTTTTTGGCTACATTTTTGCTGAGGCCTGACACATGAGCCAATAGAGAAGCACTCGCTGTATTCACATCAACTCCTACTCGGTTAACCACTAATTCCACAATAAAGTCCAATTGATCGCTCAACTTACTTTGGCTCACATCGTGTTGGTATTGACCAACTCCGATAGCTTGCGGATTAATTTTGACTAATTCTGCCAAAGGATCTTGAAGCCGTCGACCAATACTTACAGCTGAACGTTCTTCTACATTATAATCTGGAAATTCTTCTCTAGCGATCGGACTTGCCGAGTACACGGAAGCCCCACTCTCACTTACAATCGTGTAGGTGCATTGGAGACCTTCTTCCTTAATAAAGGAAGCCACAAATTCTTCTGATTCTCGACTAGCTGTCCCATTTCCAATAGCAATCACGTCTATTCCATACTTTGAAATGAGATCTTTTAAGATCTTTTTAGCGCCTTCCTTATCTTTTTTAGGAGGGGTTGGATAAACAACCGTCTTATCCAAGACTTGCCCTGTTGGACTTAATATAGCTAATTTACATCCTGTTCGATAGGCAGGATCCCACCCTAATACTACTTTCCTTTTGAGAGGTTGTTGCATTAAGAGGTGCTCTAAATTCGTAGAAAATGTAGAAATGGCCGAGTCCTCAGCTTGTTCGTTCAATTGACTTCTTACATACCGAAAGGCTTGAGGAAGTAAGAAGCGTTCTAAGCTATCTTGAATAGCATCTTGTAATTGGCCAGTAGAGACCGGTCTCCCCTTTATAATCTCTTTCACTAAGTAAGCAGCTAAAGGAAATTCATCAATCTCTAAGGATACTGTGACGATTTTTTCTTTTTCTGCACGGTTAATGGCCAAGACTTGATAAGGCTTTAGTCGTTTTAATTTTTCTTCAAAATCATAATAAACAGCATAAGTTTCCTGATCATCTTCTGCCTTCGCCCGTTTTTTAGAGACTAAACTTCCCTTTTCAAACACAAAAGTCCGGACATGCTCTAAGAAAGTCACATTTTCCGAAATCCATTCACAAATAATTTCATGGGCTCCAGCCAGTGCTTCATCTCCACTGCTAATCTTTTCATTAATGAATGTTTCCGCCTTTTGGTGGACATTTCCCTCTGTAGGACAAGCATACAACCATTCTGCTAAAGGCTCTAAGCCCGCTTCTTTGGCTTGAGTAGCCTTCGTCCGTCTTTTCTTTTTATACGGTGCATAGAGGTCTTCTAGGGTTTGTAAGACAGTGCTTGCTTCAATATTTTTCTTCAAATCAGAAGTTAATTTGCCTTGACTGTCAATAGACTTTAGAATGCTTTGGCGTCTTTCTTCCAAATTCTCTACATATTGATGCGTCTCTTTAATCTTTTGAATAGCGACTTCATCCAAAGCTCCTGTTTTTTCCTTACGGTAACGCGCAATAAAAGGCACAGTGTCCCCAGCTTCTAACATAGAAATAACGGCTTGTATCTGATCTACTCGATATTCCTTCAAGCGATCATGCACTTGCTGAATGAATTGTTCAGACATATCTTGTCCCCTTTCTTAACTTTATCTACTATAACGGTTCCGTCTGACCTTGTCCAATCTTTTTCCTCTTATTTTGGAGATTTTTTTATTCCAAATAATCGACTCTCTTCATAAAAAATTAGGCAAATATTTGAGATTTTAAGGATTTTGGGGTATAATAGTTGACAGCAATTTAAGGACGCTTTTCATAAGGGAGTAACCAGCAGAACACTCTGTGATAGTATCAACAATAGTTAATCAAGCAGTTTCCTGCTGGTGCTATCTTAATTGGTGAGACTTATGCTACAAGGAGTAGTATAAGTCTTTTTTAGTCACTGGATTGCAGATTTTTAAAGGAGGAAGACATCACATATGACAGAAAAAAATTCTTTTTTTACAGAATCAGTTGAAGCCATTGCTAGTCAATTGCATACTGATCCTTTATCTGGACTAACCAGCGAAGAAGCCCAACGTCGACTCGCTCAAAATGGCCCTAACGAAATTCAAGAAGGCGAACAAACTACACTCTGGCAAAAATTCATTGATCAATTCAAAGACGCCATGATTGTTATCTTATTAATTTCAGCGGCCTTATCGATATTGTTGGAAGGAATCCACGGTTTAGTCGATGCAAGTATTATTCTGGTCGTTGTCCTGCTCAACGCCATCCTAGGCGTTCTTCAAGAAACCAAGGCAGAAGATGCCATTGCCTCACTTAAAGACATGTCTTCTCCAAAAGCCCATGTCATTCGAGACGGCGAATCTGTCATTATCGACTCTCGGCAAATTGTAGTCGGTGATGTCGTCGTTCTAGAGGCCGGAAATGTTGTCCCTGCCGATCTAAGATTAACAAGTGTCCACTCCCTCAAAATTGAAGAAGCTGCTTTAACCGGAGAATCTGTCCCTGTTGAAAAGAATTTAGAAAAGGTAAATTCAGATGCCAGCTTAGGAGATCGTCGCAATATGGCCTTTTCTTCCACCAATGTTACTTACGGGAGAGGTCAAGGGATCGTTGTAGCTACCGCCATGTCAACAGAAGTGGGACACATCGCTACGATGATTCAAAATTCAGAAGAAAAAATTACCCCACTCAAAGCCAATATGAATCAATTAACCAAGTTTCTCACCTGGGCTATTGTCGTTATTGCTGCTATCATCTTCTTTATTGGTTTATTCACCGGCCTTTACAGTTGGATTGAAATGCTTTTAGTCGCTATCTCTATTGCCGTGGCCGCATTGCCAGAAGGCTTACCTGCGATTTCTACAATTATCCTCGCTTTAGGAACACAAAAAATGGCCGACAGAAATGCCCTCGTCCGTAAACTCCCTGCAGTGGAAACTTTAGGGGGAACAGAAGTCATCTGCTCCGACAAAACCGGAACCCTTACCCAAAACAAGATGACTATCGAAAAGATTTTCTACAATGGTCACTTTCATGAAGTCTCAGAAGAAGTTGACTTTTCAGAGCCTCTCTTCCAAGTCATGCTTTTGGATAACGACTCTACCTTAACTGCCGATCTCACTCTCACAGGAGATCCTACGGAAACTGCCATGATTCAATTGGCTATCGATAAAGGTTACGATGTAAAAGGTCTTCGTGAAGGAACACCTCGCTTAGGTGAAATTCCTTTTGATTCTGAACGTAAAATGTCCACAACCGTTCATCAAAATAAAAACGCTTCTTCCTTTGGAAATTCTCCTTATGTTATTTTGACTAAAGGGGCTCCAGATGTTTTAATCAATAACTGTACCTCTTACTTCGAAAATGGCGAAATCCATCCCATGACAGAAGACTACCGTCAGATGCTTTTGGATCAAAATGACCAAATGGCTCGTCAAGCTCTTCGCGTCTTAGCCATGGCCTTCAAACCTCTCGAAGCCACTGAAGACCACTACACCGCAGAAAGCCATGAACATCAGCTCGTCTACGCTGGTATGGTTGGTGAAATTGACCCTGAACGTCCAGAAGTCAAAGACGCCATTGCTACTGCTAAATCTGCCGGTATCCGTACGGTTATGATTACAGGGGACCACCAAATTACAGCAGCAGCGATTGCTGAACGTTTAGGTATTATCGACCAAGATAACATCGAAACCGGCGTCACAACAGGCGCTTACCTCGATACTATCTCCGATGAACAATTAGAAAATGAAGTCGAACACTACTCTGTCTATGCGCGTGTAGCCCCTGAACACAAGGTCAGAATCGTTAAAGCTTGGCAATCTGCCAAACATAACAAGGTGGTTGCTATGACAGGTGACGGCGTAAATGACGCTCCTTCCCTTAAACAAGCAGATATCGGTGTAGGTATGGGAATTACAGGAACAGAAGTTTCAAAGGGCGCTTCGGATATGGTCCTTGCCGACGATAACTTTGCAACGATCGTCACTGCCGTCAAAGAAGGACGTAAAGTCTTCTCTAATATCCAAAAGGCGGTTCAATACCTCCTATCTGCCAACCTCGGAGAAGTGATGACCTTATTCGTCGCAACGATCATGGGCTGGCAAATTCTCGAACCTATTCATATTCTCTGGATTAACTTAGTCACAGATACCTTCCCTGCTATTGCTTTAGGGGTTGAAGATGCAGAAGCTGATGTTATGGAACATCTCCCACGTGGCAGAAAAACCAGTATCTTATCTGGTGGACTCTTGCCAGCTCTCTTCTATCAAGGAATCTATGAAGGCGGAATTACCCTCTTCGTCTATTGGTTTAGTCATTACTATATGAACTTCTCCAACTCAGACGCAGAAGCCATTGCCTTCTTAACCCTTTCCTTTATCCAACTTGCCCACGCTTACAATAGTCGATCCGTTCATAAATCCTTATTCAGCTCCAATCCTTTTGCTAATAAATGGCTCAATTATGCAACGATCATCTCATCTCTCCTACTCCTCATTACGGTCTTCCTTCCCGGCTTAAACGCAGCCTTTGGAACCATTCATTTAGTAGGAGATCCAGAAGCCTTCACTATGTGGGCCATTATTCTTCTGGCTTCCCTCTCTATTATTCTCTACGTAGAGATTGTTAAATTCTTCCTACGTAAGAGTGGCTATGCCGATAAAGTAGAAAACCATAGATCTTAAGCAAGTGTTGTTCAACATTTTGCTTATCCTTCTCCCCTTCAAGTAAGAAAAACTTGAGGGGGATTTTTTTATAACCTCCATAAGAAACAAAACCCCCTTCACTGGTCAAATTATCCAGTAAAGGGGGAATATTTTTCAAAACTAGGTGATTAGCTTACACTTCCAGAAATGCGACGCCTAATTTCCGCACTAACCTTTTCTATTGTTCTTCCAAAGAATCAGCCATATTTCCGAACGTACGAATTCGTTGAATAAAAGAACTTTTCCGATTGAACCAACCAGCTATTTTACCTACTAATAAAGCAGACAGAAGCGGCACAACCCCTAATCCATGAAAAGAATGACAGGTTTATTTTTCCCCATGCCTTCATCTCTCCTTTTTCTTTTTATCGATCCCGAAATCTTTTAACAGATTTCCTCCTAAAATTTCCACTTTTAGACATGCTGATTGGAGGAACAAGATTTCTCACTTGTTCCTCCAATTTTTGGCATAAAGTCGATTACATATTCACACCACCGTTAACTTGCAAGGTTTGTCCAGTAATGTAGCCAGATTCTTTCGCTGCTAAGAACATATAAGCATAGGCAATATCCTTAGGGTAACCAATCCGTTTAACTGGAATCGAATTAATCATTCCTTGCTTAACATCTTCAGGAATCGCAGCAGTCATAGGCGTTTCAACAAAACCTGGTGCAACACAATTAGCTGTAGTTCCTTTCGCAGCTCCTTCACGTGCCATCGTCTTTGTCATAGCCATAATTCCACCCTTAGATGCGGAATAGTTCACTTGACCAAAGTTTTCTTCAACCCCCGCTAGAGAAGAAGAAGCAATTCGACCATAACCATTTTCTACCATGTTATTAAAACAAGCTTGAGAATAGTTAAAAGTCCCTGTTAAGTTAGTAGCAATTACTTGATCCCATTCTTTCTTAGATATTTTCTTAAAGGAGCGATCACGTGTAATCCCAGCGTTGTTAATTAATACGTCCACTTTGCCCCATTTTTCAACAACATCTGCAATAATTTCTTGAGCTCGTTCATAATCGGAAAAATCCGCTTGATAAGCAAGATCTTCGCCACCATTTGCCTTAATTTCTTGGGCAGTTGCTTCTGCGGTTTCCCCATTAAAATCAATAATGACGACTTTTCCATCTGCTTGAGCAAATTCTTTCGCAACTTCAGCACCGATTCCTTGTCCTGCTCCAGTTACAACAACTACTTGATCTGAAAATGAAAATATAAAAATTCCTCCTTGTTTATTAATTCACCTTCTATAACAATCATGGCTTCCTTAGCTATATTTTTACGTTGTTTGTTCATTCTTTATTTAAGGGAGGGACACAAATTGAGCTTATAAATTTTACTTACTACTTGCTTTTTATTCTTTATTCATGCTATACTGTAATAGTTGATTCGTTGATCAACTGCCGAAATAGCTCAGTCGGTAGAGCAGTGCATTCGTAATGCAAAGGTCGTAGGTTCGATTCCTATTTTCGGCATATTTAAAAGATTATAAAAAATCAAAGGACATTATAAACGCCGTTAAATCAACGTTTCAGATCAAAGAAAAATAAATTAGTTTGCACTCATTTTGCACTATGTATCAGTTCTATTTTTAAGAGTGCAAATTTGAACAAATAACTATCATAAATACAATGATTGGTAATCTGGTTAAAAGCACCCTATAAGGTGCTTTTTTATATTCCAAACTTTATATAACAAGCTGTAGGTTCCCTATGTCACTAGGATGTCCACCCTTAGCCACTGGAATGATGTGATCAATCACTGGTGACATTGGATTGCCTTGCTTCAGACTCACATCAACAGGCTTACCACATATCCCACAGACGTTCTGTGTCTTTAGTATCCTCTTACGATTGCGCTCAAACTGTGTACGATGTGCGCCTTGTCTATCTGCTCTAAGATTAGCCATAGTTACTACACCTCCACTCGTGGTTGCTTTACTACCCCTACCCCTTTTAATATTGCTCTCATCTTTTAGCAGTGATGGGAGCTAAAATAAATAACACTATTGAAATTACGTAGGGGGGTATTAAAAAAAGCCATCTAAAAGACGGCTAGAAATGAAATAAATATAAAAATAGCTTGACCAATGTGTATAAAGTGTGTATAATATACATATAGAAAGGAGATAAGAGAATGCCTATAACGCCAAAGAAATTAGTCAAAATACTTCAGAAAAACGGCTTTAAAGAACTTAGACAACGTGGCAGTCATAAAGTCATGTATAACGAAAACACTAATCGAACAACTGTTGTTCCCATGCACAATAAAGATATTGATGATTCTTTTTATAAAGACATATTAAAGCAAGCGGGTCTTAAATGGTCTTAAATGACCTACAGGCTTTATAGATATTCTCTTATCTCAACACGAAAGGAATGAAAAGTGTGTTAATTTACCCTGCAACCTTTGAAAAAGGCGAAAAATATATAATTGTAAAATTCCCTGATATTCCTGCAGCAATGACTCAAGGCGATTCATACGAACAAGCCTATGAAATGGCATCTGAAGTTTTAGGTGCAGTGCTTGAAGATTATGAAACTTATCCTGAGCCAAGCTCTATCAAAGACATTCAAAGTGAATTTCCAAATAAAGAAGTTGCACTCATTGGCTTTGACCCAGTGGCGTATCGTCGCAAATATCACTCAAAAACTATTAGAAAAAACGTTACAGTTCCTGAATGGTTAAACGATTTAGCCAATATAGAAAACATCAACTTCTCCCAAACGCTAACAGAAGCGTTAAAAGAAAAACTAGGAGTCTAGCTAGATCTAGGCTCTTTTGCATAAAAAAGCGCCCTTTTAGTTAGATGCTTCTATCGAATATATAACATAATACTTTTTAATTACTCCAGACTTTTTCCAACTTTTTATCAAATTACTCAAAAATATAAACTATCAAGTTTCCTTGATCATAAGCCTCTGAAAAACACAGTTATAAAGATAATCAAGGTCTTAAAATCTTTATAAAATCAGCTGTTAATTGTATTGTTGCTAATTATGAAGCTGATCAAACATTTTTTATTTCTTCTAATTGAGTGACCTTTAATCTCATCTACTTCTTCTGCTATACGCGTTACAGTTCTCATTATTTCATTGAGGGCTGTTTTTTCTATCGACTTCATTCTCTCTATTGCGAGGCGTCCCCGTCTTCTTTTCACCTTGCATATGCTTCTCCTTTCGTGATACAAGTAATTCAAGAGTAGGCGCTAGCATCCTATATAAAAGTTATAAAATTTTATGGATCAAGCCTAACAATCTTTCTTATTCTACGACTTTAGGTCCCCATACACCAGAAAAAAAGATTTTGCCCGCTACAACAAAGTCTTCTTTTTTTACATCATTTTCAATTGCCCATAATAGCATCTTTTCATAATTACTAATTGCTCGTGTTTCATTGTAAGTTTCTCTATCTTTCATTTAGTACCTCCTTAATTTTGGGCATACAAAAACCACCTTCCTTTCGGTCGGTGGTTGCTATAAAAACTTACTTAATTCTCCTGTAAAATCTTCAACTAATTCCCATTTTCCACCGGGACTTGATCCATCAATAGGTCGGGGATTTTTAAGTGAATAAAGGTAATCTTCTTTACTATCATCAACTACTCGCAACATATCCCCACGATCAACGTTGATGACATCGTAGATTTCATCATTTGTTAGACTATCTATGCCAAAACTTTCCCCGTTATAGCGTACTCTACCTATAACTTCCATTTCTTTATAGCTATCAGTCTCGCATTGATATACTTGTCGTTTCACTTTTGATCCCTCCTTATCTTTAATTTGATTTCCGTTTGCTCAGTATCATTTTTTCTGTACCAGTGCATATCGAACATATATTTAGCACTTTCAATTTTACCTACTGCTTTTTGCCAATCGTTTGGGTTACCCCCATATTGATTGACTAATTTATGCTTTACTCTTAATTCTGTACCACTACCTTTACCAGCAATCACTTTTACATTCGTGATTTCAGCACCTTTTGGAATAAATAACTCCTCACCATTCATCACATAATCAAAGCGTTCTTCCAATCCTATTTTATCATAATTGCGTACAAACTCAATATCTCGTTCATCCGCTCTGTCCATGTCCTCATCATCAGGAACAATCGTTGACCGACAATTAGGATGAAGTGGGGGCATGTTATAACCGGGCTGTGCTTCCGATAGCTTGTAAGCCTTATCTAGCTTTGAGATATTCATACAAATATCAGACGTTCGACTATCAATGTGAACATGAATTCGATAGAACTTTAATCCAACATCTTTATAGCGCTTCAAGGTAGCGTTATTAATGACCATGCTCCCATCTGTACGAACTAACGTCTCCGCTCGATGTTTGGCTACGTCATGTCTCTTTCTGATCTCTGTTGCCATTTCATGTGGACTAAAGCCTTTCACAAAACCACGAGTTAGAGTCTTGTGTAAGTCCCTAGCTAAATGATCCACATTTCCCCAAACTTGTTGGGAGTAGTTATACCCTTCGAACGGTGTCTTCACTAGCTGCTCAAGTGCTGGCTCGTTTAAGGTGCTATCAGATAAGCCACCGCTAATCTTACGATAAGAATGCTTAGCTAATTTCTTCAAATAGCTATCAAATGACCCCGATACTTTGCCTTGAAGCAAGCCTAATTGATAAGTAAGATCCAGCTTCAACGCATCTAAGCGTGTCGCTTTGCTAGAAACATACTGCTCGTTAAGTCGCTCCAGTAGCTCTGGTGTCTTGGCTTCTTCACGGTATCTTCTAGCATTTTCTCGATAATCGCTTAAATCGGTACGTCTAAGCCGCTGCTTAGCTTCTTGAATGGTAATCTTATTGTTTTCTGCATACTTCGCATAGAAGGCAAATATTTCCTTCTGAACATCTTTAAACGTTTCACCGTACAATTTAGCGAGTTCTTGAAACATGACCTTGTCTTGCTGCTCAGCATACTGCATTAATTCTTTGGTACGGTTCTTCCAGTAGCTAGACTTCTTCACCATCTTCTTCACCGCCTGCACCCTCTGCAGTTTCCGTTTCAGAGTCTTCACTTTCAGCTTTAATTCGTTTTAATTCGTCTTCTGGGCTAACCCCTGTCACTGAATTCAAAATTTCATAAACCGTTGTGTCAGATACAACGTTGTAAAGATCTTTTGCCATTTCAATGACTTCTTTGCCAGATTTTGGAACATTTGGTGTGAATATAACACTTGTTTGGCTAATTTGTCGATAAGCAGTGGCTTCGTTTCCTTTAATTGACCAAATATTAGCAGCTAAACGTAAACGACGCATTAAGCCTTGCTTAAACAATCGCTCTTGTTGTGCTCTAAGATTATCAGACGCCATCAATTTGTATTTCATGGATTCACCACTTTGATTGCTTCCAAAATGTTCATCACTAGTGTCTGGTGTGAACGTAAAGCGTAAGATATCACCAACTAATCGCTTCTTGTAGTCTTCCGCACCTTTTGAATCATAAGCTTTCACTAAATATTTTGCATCAGGCTTCACCCCGTCAGGGTTAGGATTATCGTCTAAAATAATCATTTTTGACTCCCTAAAAGCAAGCGATATCCCTAACCGTCCATTCGGATTGATCCGCCCATCTTCTAAAAAATCTTTTTCGTCTGCTCCTGTGTATGGGTTACCACTAATCACCAAGATAGCATCCACGCTATCCTGTTGGAAGTTGGCCAGCTCAGATTGTGATAAATCGTAAGCATCGATCGTGTCTAGTACCGCTTCGTAACTACCAGTACGGTCTTCATTGTTTTTGTACTCGTTAATCGGCTCACCTTTAAGAAAATGCTCCTCACTTGATACGAAATGCATCGATGAGTTTTTGTCCCGACTATCATCTGCATAGCGATAAACCGCATCTTTGGTGTAAACGACAATATAAGATTTACGATAACCTTCACCATAATCAATGGTGTAATAGTTCACCCCAAACAACGATTGATCATGATAAGAATCATCGTACACAACAAATGTCTGCTCTGGTGCTAGCTTAGTAAGCTTAACCGTGATTGGTGAACTTTCGTCATAACGCTCAACAGTCAGCAGCTCATAAGCTCGACCATAAATAGATAAATCTGTTTTAATCAAAACATTGTGTGCTGCTTCGTTGTTTTCTTCAACAAATAAATTAATTTGTTCTTGCAACGTTGTGTCTTCGTTCTTGTACTGAATAGGGCGACCCAACATGTAGCCTTGTTCAAAGATCGTAATGTAATGCGCAAAGTCACTTGCAATGCGATTATCCGCTGAAGGAGCAAAAGGCTCTGCAGAAAAAGTAGCGACTATCTTTTGTTGAGAGATTCCAGAAAGTCGACAAAGTTTGCCGTAGCTAGAAAGTAAATCATCCACGTTTTTTACCTTTCTATTTTTGTTGATTTCTAAAAAACATACAATCTCCCTTTAACACATTGATTATCCACTCGATACTACAGCTTTTTATAACCTATATTTATCATTTATACGTCATGGATAATAAGGGATACCATAAAATAAGAAAAGTCTATCATCTTATTAAAGTATCGCCTTCTAATAATTATAGAAAGTAAAAGAAGAGAAAGAGGTAATTAAAATGACAAGTGAAGAATTTTTAACAATGCCTTCATCTCCTTTTAAAACATTTTACAAAGTTCGAGAAGTAGGTTTATCACGCTTAAAGCAATGAGCGCCCATAATACATATTCTAATCGCTTTTTATTTTTATTCATGCTATACTTTAGATGAGCAATGCTGAGGGCTTATCCGCCCCCTATCATTTCGATAAGTTTGATGACTAATTCGATAAGTTTTTCTATTAAACCGATTGTGGCGGTTACTAGTGCTAACTTAACGAGTTGGTCATCTTTTTTATTACCATTTTTACTCATCTTTTTACCTCCTTCCTTTATCTTGATTAATAATTTTAAAATATTTTTACTATAAATTTTGATAACCCCACAAGAAATTGAACCAACGATCTAATCTTTTTGTGGGGATTTATTCTAGTTATGAATTAAAAATAAAAATAGTCAATGACTATTTGGCAAAGAATATCCAAACTTCGTATGCGTCCACAAACCGTCTTCATTGACGGCCATAATGTCTTTCATCATGTCAATTTGCCACTGTTGAGCTTTCCTACCGCTCTTTTCGTATAAATTAATGGCTTCTTGGTATTTGCTCTCTTTATATGGCAAAATGACCGACCTAGTAGGCCTTGGATTGCCTAAACGTGTCATGTCATCTCCCCTTTTATTTCAAAATAAAACCATCTCCCTTTCGGTTGATGGTTATTGCTGCAAGCTTTACTAAACTAATAATCGTGTCAGCTTTATCCAATAAAAACGATAGCAACTTTTGAATTTTAACATTTCTTTTTAAACATCGAATACCTTCAACCGTAATTTTTGCCTTTCAAATTATTTTCCATTTTTATAATCTTGACTGTATTTATTTACTCCCGAAAGAGCAAAATATTACACTTTAGAATAAAATTGCACACTGTATATTAACTTTTTAAATTTATGTCATACAATAGGCCTTGTAAGAGTAATTATTACCTGAGCGATATTATAAATTGTGAGTGTTAATTAGAATACGAAAAATTATATTTAGACGCCTACGATCGGCACAGACTTCTAAAATATTTAAAGACTCACTCTTTATTAATTGATAAAGATCCTGCCGTTTATAAAATAATCCACTTCAAATCGTGGTAATGTTATCCACTTAACACAAGCTCTAGTGCTTTCATTACATCTACTGTGACAATTTTATAAGTTATTCCCTTTCAAAAAAATACTAGATAATTTTTTAATTCTTTAAATAACTTTTTATTCATAAAGAAAGAACCAATATTATGAATATTTTTTCTTCTTTTATTGCTTCTACTTGGTCTTCAGTGATAAAGAAATCAAAAGTAAGGACTAAAAAGTCTGCGATATTTGCTGTCGCTGCTTTTAGAATTTCCCTTAATTTCTATTCTGATAAAACAAAAATAAAGTCAGAACATACAAAAATTGCAACCAAAGCCAAAGAAAAATGACATTAATAAAAAATAAATAAGACAAAGCTAAATACACTAACTCTACTAAATACCAGTCACATAAGATTTTTATCAATGAATTAAAAAATTTCCTTTTAACAAATCGAAAGAGAAGCTTTAAACTCAATACATCTAAATAGCAAAAGATCTATAAGAAAAACATGAATTCTTCAATCAAGGTGTGGACTTTAGGCTTATCTAAAGAAAATATAAAACATATATGGTTGGATTTTATAATAGGATTCTTATTTCTTATCATTTTGTATTGAAAAATCTAATCTATCTTTAATTATTCAAAACTTTTGTAAGTTCTTAAGTAATATATTTATACCTTGATAACGCCTCTTTGAATCAATTGCTTTGACACTAATAATTATTATTACTTTATAAGAATCTTACTTTTTATACTTTAAATTTATGAGTAGACCTTATTGTAAAAAATTGCTGTTATCTAAAGCGGTTTTTACACTAGTAGCTAGAAAATCTTTAACAATTAAAATTTTTTATTGGATAGTATTTAATTTTATTTAAAGATTTCACTATAAGAAATAGTCTTCATACAAGATTCGAAATCCGAAAAAAATGCTCTAAATATTTTAATAATATGATTAAATAAATCGTTCATACTTTTCATAGAGATAAATATATCAAAATCACTCTTTAGCAACTGATTTTCTATTCGAACAAAAAAATCTTCTTAAAGTAGATTTACTTTTTTAGTGCCTACTTTAAGAAGAACATACAAAAGAAAAAGAAGCCAAACTTATTCCACTATCTTCAGTTTATAAATTATTCCAGATTTAATCTCAAGAAAGGAGAAACAGTAAGTGTTGCTATCCCATAACATGCTTAGTATAAATTACCCCCGCATATGCGGGAAAAAGTAAATCGGCATCTTCTAAATTGGCACCTTTTAAAGGATCACCCCCGCATACGCGGGAAAAAGCGGTCATTTGTTTGTTTTGATTATTCTTAGCCAGGATCACCCCCGCATACGCGGGAAAAAGGGATATGCCAGCCAGCATGTAAGGAGAGATGTTGGGATCACCCCCGCATACGCGGGAAAAAGCCACTTATCCGACTACCAGCACTTTCAGCGGCAGGATCACCCCCGCATACGCGGGAAAAAGAAATCTTCGCTTTGAAAAAACCGCTTGCTACCAGGATCACCCCCGCATACGCGGGAAAAAGCTTGAAACATCATTTGCCACTTGAGACATCGCAGGATCACCCCCGCATACGCGGGAAAAAGCAAATCGCTTCATCACCATAAAAGTATGATCTGGGATCACCCCCGCATACGCGGGAAAAAGGCAACTGATCGACTAAGACTAAATAGAAAAATAGGATCACCCCCGCATACGCGGGAAAAAGAGTATCGGGGAATCTGCTTTCTCTAATAACCAAGGATCACCCCCGCATACGCGGGAAAAAGAGATATTTCAAAATTTATGGAAGAGAATAAATAGGATCACCCCCGCATACGCGGGAAAAAGCATAATAAGTGGCTGTCCGATCTGGTGTTGCTGGGATCACCCCCGCATACGCGGGAAAAAGCAGTGGCGGTCAAATACATGGTTATTCGGCTTAGGATCACCCCCGCATACGCGGGAAAAAGATCCCCACGCTTGTATACTTGGTTGGCTACCCAGGATCACCCCCGCATACGCGGGAAAAAGAAATTGGGGTTTTTGTCGTTGACGGTGAGGCTTAGGATCACCCCCGCATACGCGGGAAAAAGACACAAGCTTTGATGAAATAAGCGCCCTCCTTAGGATCACCCCCGCATACGCGGGAAAAAGACTAAAAAATCCCTATAATATCAACCTTGATTTCCAAATAGATCCCGAAGTTTATTCACTTCATTTATGAGTTTATCAATGAGTTCTGCATCTTTCAACGCTCGATGTGGAACTCTATCCTCTATATTGTAGCTAGCTAGCACCGTCTCCAATTTATAATTCTTCAAAAATAATTTCTCTCGTTTAACATATGACATGACATCATAAGTTTTATTATGTAATGGATTATGATTCAGTTGAATAAGATTGTAATTAATAAAGTTAATATCAAAATTTATATTGTATCCTATTATCGGTAGATCACCGATAAATTCAAACAACTTCTTCAATGCTTCCTCTAAATTTACTCCCTCTTTCCTTAACATTTCCTCTGTAATTCCAGTAAGTTCTTTTATATGACTAGGCAACTCTCTATCATGATTAATTAATTGATTAAAACTCGTTCGCACACCATTTTTTTCTTTAACTGCACCTAATTCAATGATTTGGTTAACTTCAAATTGTAATCCATCTGTTTCAATATCTAAAACGACATACGCTGAATGTAGTTTTGCAACTTTTGAACTTTTATGAGCTTGAAATTTACGAGCTTGTCGCATTTTATAAGCACTACTGAACCCTAAATTCATATGACTCGCCTGAGTTTGATCATTTACTCTAACCAACGGAATTCCTTCATAATCAATAACCTGTCGATTTGTATTTAATGTTTTAAAATTATAACCTATTTCATTGCGAAAAGCATAAGACATAGTGGCTTCTCCTGAAGATACATTTTCTTTAACACGCTGCCAAATTTTTTCTCTAATTTTCGTATTAAAATTTCCAACATAAACTCCAGGTGCAATTTCTTGCATCCATTTTGTCAAATCTCCTCGTAAATAAGCTGATACTTTTTTCAAAGTAATTACAGTAAAGGGCATTATTAATCCATCCGTTCATAGTTCACTCCATGCTTAATTAAGCCATCCTTGTCATCCCACAAGTGAAGAACATCTCCTTCAATTATTTCATCAGTTATTCCCATCAAATATTGTAAATCTTGCACAATTCTTTTTAACAATTTCCCATCGACCAAAGCATCTCTCATTTTTAAACGCGTAATTTTTCCAATATCATCATCTTCATTACACTCTGCTGCAACCTGAAAAGCCAAAGGAATCGTTAATTCAGCCTTATATAAATCAGCAATATCATATACAAAAGATTTATCATGGCCCGTATGAACAAAACCTAACCCTGCTGACATTCCAAGAGCGGCGATAACACTATGAACCACTCCATACAAAGAAACATTTGCTGCCGATAAAGCCTGATCAATGACAGATCCTTCTAAAAAATCTTCAATATCGTAATGCCGGCCATTCCATTCCACATGATGTCGTTTGCTTTGCTTTCGATAAATTTTTCTAACACGGGCACCTTCTCGTCCACGTAATTGTTGCATTGTTAATTTTGAAACATCTTCATCGCCAAATCGCATCTGATACATCTTACGAGCAACCATCACGCGCGTTTTAGTATTTGAAACTAATTTCGCCTGGGCCTCTAACAAACGAGTCGTATGAGCTAGCGGACGACCTTGAGCATAGAATCTAACACCTCTCTCTCCTACCCATACAATCGTTGTCCCTGTATCTCCAATTAATTCAATCGCTCGATGACTAATATCTGTTCCAGGTCCTAATAATAAAACCCCGATCATTGAACAAGGAATACAGATTAACCCTTGCTGATCTCTAACGGCAATTGCACTATCTTGGCGATTAATCTTAGCATGTTCCAAATAAATAAAACTCACCCGATCAGAAATCCGAGGCAATTCATTAAGTTCGGTTTTCTTAGCTCCTGCTTTATCCATTATTAAACTCCCGGAATAACTGTCATCATTCCAAAACCATAAGCTTTTTTTCTTCCCATACCTTTAATTAAAGTATTTCGAAAGACTTCAACATCTGAAATCGTCAACTTGCCTTCATAACTTGCCTTTTTAAGTCTAACTGCCCTTTGATGAGATTTTTTTAACACTTCAAACCCAGTTTCCACTAACATGACATCATTAGCTTCAACAGAAAAGCCGTTACTATGAGTCCTCTTCATGAAAAAATTCAATTGATCTGCTTCACTTAAAAGTGGCAATAATCGCCCGCGTTTACTTGAAGGAGTTTCTAATTTGGCAACAACTGGATTAAGTACTACTCTAAACCTCATCACTTGACCATTTCTTAAAGAGTCTAAAAAGCGATCATAATTTTTACTAGCAGCACTTCCTTCTACTCCATAGCGTTCAAGGCCCTTCAAATCAGGAATAGAAGAGCTAACAATTAATAAATAGTCTTTGCCATCTAAGCGATCAACCCGCCATAATTTACGTGTCCTGATTTCTTGTTTCAATTCATCAGGAAAGCTTTGCTCAACCCAATTATGATAAGCTCCTAAATGCGTTAAATCTTTTATTTTTTGTCGATTATTCCGATCAATCTCTACACGGGATAGATACATAATCATCACCCCTTCCCTATTTATAACCAACTAAAAACATCATGTGTCGAGGAAACTTTCGGAACATAGGTAGGTTTTACTTCTAAATTTATTTTAACTTCTACTCTTTGCTTAAATTTACGATCATTCACATCAAAAGATTCGACATAATCATTTCTGATAGAACCTACCTCTCCATCACTGACTACACCTTTATCAAAATAAGCGTCAAGACGAATCTTTGACTTTGATTTCATCACTTTCTTCTGGTACCAAACAGCCGCTTGCCAAGGAAGTTGTTTGAAAACTTCTATCATATCCCCCTCTTCAATAGCCAATAAAAAATCAGCATTAAGCGGAGCAGATCTTCTTCCCAAAAAAGGTTGAAAATAAGGATGATTGAAAGCATAGTAAATCTGTTCCATCATTTGATCATCTGGATGACTAATTCCTACTACAAAAACAGCATCCTGTAAATAATACCGATTGGTTACATAAGCACTCTCAACGGTTCCATTATTTTTTAATTTCTTGACTGTTTGAAAATCTCTAAGTAGCATTCCCGCTTGATCGACTCGCACAGCAAAATTCAAAGCGTTCAAAGCTTGAATCTGTTCTGTTTGATATCTACGATAACCTAAACATGCTGAAATAAGACCTATTACGGACGATTTAGAAGGATAGAAATCTGTTTTTCGATTATCAAAATGCGAATCTGTTCCATAAGATTGCAGAGGAACCGCGAACTTTAATAAAATAGTTTTCATCAACCTCACCTGCCCTTAGTCGTGAGCAAGCCGTTCATTCAATTGAAGTCCTAGCTCATCTAATAGAGATTGAAGATTTACTTCTTCTTGACCAAAAGTATTCACTTGATCCATTTCTTCCATTGCCACAAAAGCTGTGAAATCTGCTTTTTCTGTAAATTTAGCTATCTTTTGTCCCTCGTCAAATAATTTTTGACATGAAGATTTGGCATACCCATTATGCCCATCAGTGCGCACTGGCTGTTCAAAAGCAGTCACCAAATTAACGGGACGGTCATGGCGCAAACTAACTAAAACCAATTGAGGCAAGGTAGCATTAGCAAAGGTATTCATCTTACCTGTTGGCATAGAAAGAACAAAAGCTTTGATAAATAACTTCACGGCTTCAATGGTGGCTGATTGATCATCTAACTGCTTGACAAATTCATGTAAGGCAATGTTAGCATACCGATACAAAGTGGACGAATTATATTCAATCGTACCTAACATTTTAGCTTCGGCTTTCTCTTCTGGTGATAAATCATCAATGGCTGTAAAATAGTCAAACTCTGTTTGAACGGCATGTGTAGAAATAGCATGCGCAACTTGACAGGAAGCATCTTCATTCAAAGAGGCATCATCAGCAACCATTCGCCCAAATAAAGCAATATCAATCGCTGGATTATCCGTCAAAATATCTTGCAAAACTTTTTTATCATTAACACCATCTAGAGCCGACTTAGCGAGAGCCTGAGCCTGCTTTGATCCTAAAAACGTCAAGGCTTTAGCTCTTTTGACGGCTGTTTCTTTATCTGTTTTCTTAGGCAATTCTGTTTTTATTCCAGCTTTATTAAGAACATCATCTGCCATATTCAGAGCTTCTTCCTTGGTTAAATGATTATTCAAACTTAAAATAGATTGAGCAACATATTCGACGATATCGAGTGTACGAACCCCCACATTTTCTTTGGAGCCATTCTCATTAAAGTACCTTCTCATCGCATGTTTCCAGCTTTGAGAACTTACCCGTGCCCTTCTCACGCCACCATATAGAGCGGTTTTAGGACTTCCCGTATCATCACGGTTAATGTTCGAAGGCGGTACTACTTGAATAGCGTGAATATCTAAAAATAAACGTTGATTATTGTTCATGATTTTCTTCTCCTTTGTAGCGATAATATTCCTGACCCCAGCGTAATCTAACATTTTCAGCATACCCTAATTGAAAATAAAAGATATCTTCAGCTAATTTAGCATAATCAATTTTTGTAGTTTTAGCTTTGCTCTTTAATAAAGTAATCATTTGCCTTAAATGATAAATAAATTCTTCAATTGTCGTTGACGTTATAAGAACATTAAACCTTCGATCAACCGCTGTATTGTCTTCATTATTCCTTAAAGCACTCAAAGAACACCCTAAATTTTCATAGGCATGGCTGGCTTTAAAATTAACGCTTCCACTTTTTCCTTGTTGATGTAAAGCATAGAATTGTAATGCCGTAATGATCGCCAATTCTTCCTTTGTCGCTTGGCCATCTTTACTCAAAAAAGTTTCTGGGAATTCACTAAATAAGAGTGGCCATATTTCGACACTCTCACCAATAGATTTCCCCACTGAATGTCTTAATTTAGCTAACATAGCTTTTCCATGACTTGTCTCTAGACTTTGTTCTAATTTAAATAGAACTTTTTGAGTAACACTATAAACCGTTGCCTTGTTATTCTTCTCGTCCATGTATTCACCTACTTTCCTAAGTTTTGTTTTAGCCAATAATTAAACTTATTATAAGCTATAAAAACATTTAAAACTTTATCTCCCTTCTTATTTTTATTATCTTTCGGTTTAATTCCTAAACAATCACGATAAGTAGCATTTTCAACAAATCGTTTTACCTGATCATTCAAAAGTTTTTGCAAACTGTCAAACCAAATTTTTGCCTTTTCTTCTCTACTGTCCTTCTCCGGATCAATCTCCCTGATCCAAACTTTGAATGAACGATCAACCAAAAAGTAGATCTGTTCTAATTCTTGATCTATCCAAGCATTTGAATTTTGGCCTCGAATAGTTTTAATATCCAAAAGAAAGTTTCGATAAGTCCCCGTAATGATTCTATTCGTTTTCTCAACACAATTAGTAATATAAACAGACCAACCTTCATTATCAGTTAATAACTGCTCATTTAAAACTAATTGATCACAAATTTCATCAACAGGATTTCGAGAGCATGGATTATTATCATATTTCATACTAGTTGCCTGTAAAATAATCTTAGCTTTATCGATATCCTCTTGAATTTCGCACATCCAAGCAATAATTCCTGGGCAAGGATGATAATTAGAATTCGGTTCATCTAACTTTTGATAACTCCCAGTTAGTATTCCAAAAGATCGCCACAAAGCTTGATCAGGTAAATGTTTTCTAGGAGTGCTATAACCTTTATTCGGATCTTTTTTATTTTTTCTCCATAACGTCATCAATTCTAAAAAATTATCTTGATGCTCAATTTCAGGAAGTTTAACCACTTCAAACATGAAATCTTGGCTTAAATCGATTAACGGATCCATATAAATTGCTCGACTCCAGTTGGTATATAGGTCCGCCAAATCCGTAACGACTTTTCCCCTCTCTCCCTTACTATTAAACTCTAAATATTTGTCAATTAAACTCTGAGAATCTACTTCCCAGCATGGATGGGCTGAATTTCCTTGATACTTCTTATTGGGATGTTTCAGGGCACAATTGAGCCATAAAGTTTCAAATAAATTATGCCCTTTAAGATAGATGCCGCCTAAATCAAAAAGCCAACCCTTCGATACTTTTTTATACTTTTCTTTTCCAAAACTAGCTTTATCTGCTACACCTGTGTAACCTTGATAGGTAAGCAACCATCGAGCGACTTCAGCTTCTGTCAATTTCGCTTTATAGTTTGTTGTCTTGGGTGAGAATAAGGATAACTTATTTTCACTCTCAGAAACTAACCGATTAATATTCTTACCCGAAATACTAGTGGCTGATTTATTGTTAAGCTTCTCTTCGCTTATCACATCCTTCGTTACTTGATAGAAGGGATACTTATCATCGAACAAATAGAAACGATCATGCCAATGACTTAAATAGTCTAAAATTGTCGTCGGAAATCGCCCAGATTGCCAAATTATTTGCCATGTTTCATATAAATTATCTAAATAATCATCCTTGTCATCCTCATCAAGATCAGAAATGACTTGCTGATCGTTATTTACTTCTAATTCTTCGTATACCCGACCGCTCTCATCTACTCGCGAAAAATGAGTCTGCAAAATAGCTAATAGCATCCTTAAAATTGCAAAATCTTGAGGTCTGCTATCACCTGCTAAATCCACATACTCTTCCGCGTGACTAAAAAGATCATTTAAGGAAACTAAACGGCTACTTCCACGCCCATCAACAGTAACTGCTATCCAAGGTTCATCAATTAAATTAAAGCGACTCACGGCCCTCACATCCTTTCCCACATTAAACCTAAATTCCAATCATACGTCAGTTTATAATTTCCTAATTGATAATGATTCTCTTCATCAAAAACAAGAGCTAGACTACTCTTTAACCAGACCTGATCTTTCCAATTTGTTAAATATTGACACCTATATTCTTCTAATTCTTTAATTATAGTATCAGCCAACCTTCCTTTCGCAAAAAAGCTCGGTAAATTTAAAGTTTGTTGGGCAATAATTTTAGCCACTTGATTATTATCAATTTGATTGGACAAATCTTCACTACTACCAAATAAACCATAACCTGTTCCTATTTTTTTTAGTGCAATGACTTCAATAGTTGGCAAAGAATCTCTGACTTGCGCACAGGCTTTAATTTCTCTTTGAAACTCGGTCCCTTCTTCTTGAGAAGAATCTTCATTCTTGATTAAACCAATCAAAGTATTGCTTAGATCTCGTTTGCATTGATAAATTGGCTTATTTAGCAAATACTGCTGAGCTTTAGAATCTTTATCTTTTATCTCTTTATCATATTTCTGCTTTAAGCTCCGCAATAAATCATTTTTCTGTTCGTTTTCAGATAAACCAGAATAAACTTTCTGAATCAGGGGCGAAATATCTTGAGGTAATTGCAATTGATCAGGCAAAGCGAGTTGTGTCTTAGCCAAAAGATAATCTCCATATACCTTTTCTGAGCTATCAGAAAATTTAAATTCTGAATCTATCCCAACCACATACAAAACAGCTTGTTGATATGCTTTGGGATACTCAATGTCATGACGATGTAATCGACCCACCCGTTGCAATAAACTATCCATAGGAGCTAAGTCACTTATCAGAACATCAAAATTTATATCCAAGGATTGTTCAATGACTTGCGTGCCGATAATCAATTTATGCTTAGGACGCTTAGCTTTTTTGCCAATCAACTGAAGTAACTGATCTTCTTTTTTTATTCGTTGACTTGCAATAAAACGCGAATGGAAAACTTCAACCTTATCCTCTCCTAATTTTTCCTGAAAAATTTCACCTAATTCTTGAGCACGTTTTACAGTATTTACAATTAAACCAACCACCCCTTCATTTTTTATCAACTGAATAACTATTTCAATGAAATCTTCTTCTGCAATTTTTTTAACGATAACTTTTTTTGACTCCTTTAATTCAAAGTTACTAAATTGCTTCGCACAGAGGCCGTCACTATAAGTAATTAAGGGATAGACATCTTTTTGAGGTAAATCCATCGTTATCTTTTGTTTACTAGCTCCTTTTTTTCCATTCAGATAACTTTTTATAAATGCTTCGCGCCGTGAACTTTGCAAAGTCGCCGATAGCAAAATTACTGGGACATCATACGCGCCCATCCACCTCAAAGCTCTCTTAAGATACACTGACATATAAGCATCACATGCGTGAATCTCATCGAGAATTAAAACCTTTTTACTCAAACCAAGGTGTCTGAGGGCAAGGTGTTTTTGTTTTAAACTGGCTAGTAAAAATTGATCAATTGTTCCAACAACAAAATCATCCAAAATCGCCTTCTTGCGCCCTTCAAACCATTCATTGACAGTAACTTTGGCACCTTCTTCATAGACAAGTGCTTCCTGTTTCAAGTGATCAAAATCCTTATTCAAACTCGCCTTTCCATGCAGTAAACGCAAACCTAAAGTATACTCACTGTCTTTCACAATACTTTCCAACCAAGATTCAATACGAGGAAAAATCCCATTAGAAGTAGCTTGCGTTGGTAATCCAAAGAAAATACCACCAACCCCCTTCTTAGCCGCTAATAACTCACTCGCTAAAAGAGCTGCCTCCGTCTTGCCAATTCCCATTGGCGCTTCTAAAATAAAAATTCCAGGATCTAAACTCGTATTCACCAATTCTGCTAGCTTACTCTGAATCATGTTTGGACTATCAAAGTGAAACCGCTTCCAAAATAAGTTGCTTGATTCTATCAAACTTGGACACCATGGCTGAGTTTTATACCACTTTTGAAATCCATTTATAATCCTTTTTCCCTCGTCTAAAACTTCCTCCTGATCTACTGATAACAAAGGAAAATAATCTTCATTACTAGCAATCCAATCAGCCATAATCACTAAGCCAGACATCAGGACTTGTCCGGGTTGAGTGAGAGTCGGCAAAGTTTTTAATGATTCAAATTCTGTTTCTTTAAGTACCCACTGAATGACTTCTTCACGCGCTTGAGTCCATTTCTGATAAAGAGGACTATTTTCATCCTCAGTTTGAAAATAATTGGCAACATAGTGCTTTTGAGCCGCAACTTCATTAGCAACCTCAGCTGGTCTACCATGGTGAGCACCTATAATGGACGCTAATCCTTCATCTATCCCATTCTTCTCATAACTTTGTAATAGATACTGACCAGCGAGTGCATGAGGGGTCTTTCCTCGAAACTGTAATTTCAACTCACTAATCCCACTAAAGCCCACAGCTTCTAACTTATCTAACAACAAATTCTTTAAATCAGCAGAAGAATTATAGCCTTCTTGAATAAGGAAAGCAGGCAACAATTTTCCCAGATCATGAATACCCGCTAAAAATAAATACAAACGTTTAATCTGATCTTCGTCATCTGCTTGACTGTTTTTTAGCAAATAATCCTTTTGCCCTGAGCTAAGCCAGTGTTCCCAAATTAAGCCAGCAATTCCTCTGGTATCACGTAAATGATCATAAAGCGACAGCCATTTAAATTGTCCTGAAGAATCGATCCTTTTCTTAGCCCAAGCAGCTTTTACAGCTTCCATTTCTTTTCCTCCAGTTTTTATAACTCACTGACATTAAAATAGAACTAGCTTCATATTCTAATTTTGCATTTATGACAATCGAATTATTGAACATTGATAACTTCAGCTATTATATAATATTTATTTAATCATAAAACTGCCAAAAAAATAATCCTGTTGATTGCACATTTTAGAGTGCTTCATATTGTAACTGTATTTTACTTTAAAAGCTTATTTTTTTAAAGTAATCCATAGATAATCATTGATAAAATATGTCATAAAAAAGAAAAAGAGGAGCAAAAACTCCTCTTTTTCCCTAGACTAGGGTTACCTTATGTTCACATCATGCCGTAACCAAGTACCTACTTCCTGTAGTGGTTCCATTAACCGTGTACTCTCTATAAAACACCGCATGGACTTACCTTATGCCATGCTATGTCGCCTCATCGCATAGAGCTAGTATAGCACACTTTATGAATGAGCTACAAGTCCTTCGCAAACTTTTCTACAGGTCTTTTTCTTTAATTCTTTTTAGTTTTTTTATGCATATTCTTGGAAGGCTTAGCTGGCGTTTTCTCCTTTTTCTCTTTTTTCGACGGAGAGTGCTCTTGGGTTGATTTTTTACCATTGTCCTCTACAACCGGTTGTGTCACAGGAGCTTTGGACTCTTCAGCAGCGGACTGCTTATGTTGGCCACAAGCCGCTAAAGTAAATAAGACTAAAGGAAACAATAAACTTAATTTTTTGTAAGACATAAGATTCTCCTATCTAGGATCTTCTTGAAAAAAAGCATTATAAACCGCACGCACAGCGTACTCTTCTTGATCTTCTTTAATGCCAAACATTAACGAATTTTCACTAGATCCTTGGTTAATCATTTCTAAGTTAATGGAAGCTTTACTTAATGCAGAAGCAATTTTAGCTGTAATCCCAACTTGAGACTTCATACTTTCTCCTACTACCATCAGTAGGCAAAGGTTATCACACTTTACCACTTGATCTGCCGCCGTTTGATGCTTGATCTCTGACAGGAGGTGTTCAATCTCATTTCCCGAAAGTTGATCTTCCTTAAAGATAACATCAATATCATCAATCCCAGAAACCACATGTTCAATAGACAAGTTGAAGCTCTCAAACACAGATAAAACACGCCGAACAAAACCCACTTCTCTATTCATCATATATTTTGAAATATAAATAGAAGCGAATCCTTTCTGACTGGCAATCCCTGTAATCGCAAAGGGATCGCTTCCTTCAGGCCGTTCTTCGCAAATAACGGTTCCCGGCGCTGATGGGTTATTGGTATTCTTTACGACAACAGGAATTCCCTCCGCAAAGGCTGGATAGAGCGCTTCATCATGTAAGACACTAAATCCTGCATAAGAAAGTTCACGCATTTCACGATAAGTGAGATGACTAATTCCCACCGGATTTTGAACAATTTTAGGATTAGCAACAAAAATATTATCCACATCTGTAAAATTTTCATACATGGCAGCCTCTACACCGTTGGCTACAATCGCTCCCGTAATATCACTGCCACCCCTTGAAAACGTCACCAGTCTTCCTTTTCTAGTATACCCGAAAAAGCCTGGAAAAACGAGAATCTCTTCATAATTTCTCAAAGCATATAAATTTAAGTAAGATTCTGCTAAAACTTTAGCTTGACCAGGTTCATCACTTAAAATCAAGCCGGCTTCCTTTGGATTAATGTAACGCGCTTTTAGTCCTGCCTTCCGAAAATAAGCAGCGATCAATTTCGCATTATTGTCTTCCCCACTCGCCTTCACCGCATCAATAAAGTAACCCGGTACAGATTTATCCATATCTAAAAGTTCACTTAACGAACGGGTAATTTCTTCAATAATGGGTTCTTCTATAGATAATTCTTCTGCTATCGAAGCATACCGTTCAATAATTTCTTTGAAGGTTTGCAAGGTATCCGCAGAGCCATTCAAACATTGCGATGCTAACTCTATCAGAAGGTCCGTGACCTTTGTATCCGAATCAAACCTTTTTCCAGGGGCTGAAACAACAGCAATACGCCGTGTCGGGTCACTTGCCATAATATTTTTCACTTTTTCGAGTTGCCTTGCATTGGCTAAGGAACTCCCACCGAATTTTACTACTTTCATCTTTCAACCTCATTTTTTTAGTCGTTGATTCACCTTATCATTTTTTTAGAACCTTTGCAATAACCTTCTTCATAAAATAAGAGTGCCTTTGTTTACAAAAAAGCCACCTCTTTAAAAGAGGTGACTTTTGGGAGTGTCTAACTCATAATTAATCTTCCAAGAAGTCTTTGAGTTGTTTGAGACGACTTGGATGACGTAACTTCCGCAAAGCTTTGGCTTCAATTTGACGGATACGTTCTCGAGTAACCCCAAATTGTTGACCGACTTGTTCCAAGGTTTTGGTTTGGCCATCTTCTAGACCGAAACGTAAACGGAGAACATTTTCTTCACGGTCTGTCAAAGTATCTAGAACTTCATTTAATTGTTCTTTGAGTAATTCTTGATTGGTATATTCGTCTGGACGCATGGCTTCGCTATCTTCAATAAAATCTCCTAAGTGAGAATCATCTTCTTCCCCAATAGGAGTCTCTAGAGAAACAGGTTCTTGAGAAATCTTCATGATGTTTCTTACCTTTTCAGTTGGAAGATCCATCTCTGCTCCAATTTCTTCTGGTGTAGGTTCTCGTCCTAAATCTTGAAGTAATTGCCGTTGAATACGAACCAACTTATTGATCGTTTCAACCATATGCACAGGGATACGAATGGTCCGCGCTTGATCCGCAATAGAACGTGTAATTGCTTGGCGAATCCACCAAGTGGCGTAAGTTGAAAACTTAAAGCCTTTCTTATAATCGAATTTTTCAACAGCTTTCATCAAACCCATATTCCCTTCTTGGATTAAATCTAAGAAAGACATGCCACGTCCGACATAGCGTTTAGCAATAGAAACCACTAAGCGAAGGTTCGCTTCTGCTAATTCTTGCTTAGCAATCGGATCCCCTTCTTCAATTCTCTTAGCCAATTCTACTTCCTGTTCTGCCGTCAAAAGATCAACGCGCCCAATTTCCTTCAAGTACATCCGCACTGGGTCATTGGTTTTAGCGCGTGAGGAAGCTAAGGAACGACTTTCTGTTTCTTCTTCGTCTTCTTCATAGCTGTCTTCTTCATAATCGTCTGAACGATCGGTAGATGATTTTTCTTGCTGATCCAAAAACAGAGTTTCTGTTTCTTTTTGTAATTGGCGGTCGGTTGGATCTCCGTCTTTATCTACGACAGCTATCCCCGAATCTTCAAATTTTTCAATCAGTTGATCAATTTGCTTATCGTCTAAAGCATAAGGTTGAGCAATCTTATCACTCAGTTCTGTATATAAAATGGAGCCAAGGATCCGTTTTTCATTCATTAATTTTTGGGTGGCTTGCTTTAAGGTAAGTTTACTTGTACTCAAATGAATCATCTCCCATTTTTATTTTTCATTTTTAGTTGACGTAAAAGGTTCACACGTTCTTGGTTTAAATGATTAATTCTAGCTAAATCGTTGACTACTTTTGCTTCTTCAATAGCTTGATTTAAATGCTCGATCTGGCGATGGTAATAAGATTTCGTATCAATTTGATAAATCAAATCATTCATTTCTTGTTCACTGCAATCTTCTGGAAGATGAAGCGATTGAATATCTACAATGAGTCGTCTCTCTTCGTCTCCTTGTAGACTTTGATAAAAGTTACCACTGTCTATCACTTCTCCTACATTTTCCCGATAAATTTTCAATAATTGATAACAAGTTTCCATGAGTGGCGTTTGAAAATGAAAGTCTTCTTGTCTGGATTGTAACAAAAACCAGCTCTGAGGACAATTCAAGAGTCGATGTAATAACTGCATTTCAAACCTTTCCAAGGGAGAATAAGTTTTTATATTTGGAAAATCCGCCTGCTTCAATTCTCTCTTGGGCGAAGCAAAGACCGCCTGCTTAGTGGCTTTTTTGTGAATGAGAGCCAGCTGATTTTTTAAGGTTTCCTTGGAGACACCGGTATCTTCACTGACTTCCTGCAAAGAAATATCTTGCTCAATCGCTGAATTTAAACGACTAATTTCAGGAAGAAGGGCTTGAATATATTTCAATTTTCCTTCATCCAATGTCAATGAAAACTTTTGCCGATAAAAATAACGATAGAAACGAATCGGCGTCAAAGAATCTTCAGATACAAATTCTTGAAAACGCTGAGATCCATACTTTTTAATAAATTCATCGGGATCCAACCCTGAAGGAAAAATCAAAACTTTGAGGCTTTGACTTGGACTGATGGATTGAATATTATGAATCGCCCGAAGTGTTGCCTTTTGACCTGGAGCATCTCCATCATAAGCAATAGTCATTTGTTTTGTATACCGATAAAGAAGTTGAATCTGATCATCTGTCAAACTCGTTCCTAAAGAGGCGACGCCATACTTTACTCCCGCTTCCGCAGCGTGAATAACATCCATAAATCCTTCAAAAAGAATCAGCTGTTTCTGTCGTCTGACCTCTTCCTTGGCAAAATTCAAGTTGAAAAGAAAATGTCCTTTCTTAAATATAGAAGTTTCTGGACTATTTAAATATTTGGCAACGGAGAGTTCATCACTTTCTTCCGATTTCTTCGGTAAAATTCGACCAGAAAATCCTACAACATCTCCGAATACATTCATCAATGGAAAAACAATCCGTCCAGCAAAACGGTCTCGTCTTTTTTGAGGAGGTCCTACAAAAACCCCACTGCCTTCAATACTTTCTTCTGAAAAGCCCTTATTCAATAAATGCTGATAAGACATAGCGTTATCCACAGGAGACCATCCGATTTGATAATTTTCAAGCGTTTCTAAACTTAATCCGCGCTCTTTCAAATAATTCAATCCCGCTTCTCCAGCCTTGGTATTCATCAACAAGTAATGATACAAATCTTTCAGAGCTTCGTGAACTTTAAGAAGTTCTTTGTCTTTTTCATTATAATGACTCTTATTCGATTCATGAATCGTTGAAAAGTCAAAATCCACAGTAACATGACCTCTTCGACTTACTTCTTCGACTGCTCTGGGGAAGCTGAAGCCTTCTAATTCCATTAGAAAATTGAATACATTTCCTCCTCGACCGCACGAGAAACATTTATAGAATTGCTTATTCGCTTCAACGGTGAAGGAAGGTGTCCGCTCATCATGAAAGGGACATTTACCAAAATAATTTTTCCCACGTTTCTGCAAGTCAACATATTGACTAATAATATCAATAATATTCACTTCATGACGAATACGATCCACCACTTCATTAGGAATATAAGGCATTTCCCTTCCTCCCTTAATAAGTATAAGATGTCAGAGTAAATTATAGTCAACAAAAAAGGGGATTGCAACCTCTAGCCTTCAATTATCATGGATTTATTCCTCATGATCAAAGTCGCCTGCCAAAACGCCTTCTATGATATCCAAAGCTTCTTCTCTACCTTCTTTGGTGAGAGAAGAATAAGGTAAAATTTGATCAACGGTCACTAAGTCTAAACTAGATTTAATTCTTTGCAAGTGTTTGTTCCATTGATTTCTTTTCACCTTATCTGCTTTCGTTGCAATAATAAAGAAAGGCACACCGCTTTCCTCTAAAAATTTTTTCATAGCTCGATCATCTTTTGTCGGCTCATGCCGAAAATCAATTAACAAGAGCACTAATTCTAAGTTTTCTCGTTCATAAAAGTAATCCTGTAATTGCGTTTGCCATTGGGCTCTTGCCTGTTTAGAGACCCTGGCATAACCATAGCCTGGTACATCCACTAAATAAACTTGCTTATCCCATACATAATAATTTAATTGCTGGGTCTTCCCCGGTTTAGAGGAAGTGCGCGCCATTTTCTTGTGGTGGGTCATGGTATTAATAAAACTCGATTTTCCGACATTAGATCTTCCTGCTAAAGCAATTTCTTTGAAGATCGGATCTGGATACTGGTCCTTACGTGCAGCGGACAATAAGAATTCAATGTTCTGCGCTTGTAGCATGCTTCTCTCCTTCTAGAGAATTCTCTCATTCCTTAGTAAAAGTGAAAAGAAGGCACTGTGAAACAGAACCTCCTCAAAGACGCGTCTTCTAAGCAATTTTTTCACCATCATGACCGATTAATTGCGGCTTCTTCGCCTTTTCAATAACTTCTTTGGTAATAATGACTTTAGCGACATCTTCTCGACTAGGCAATTCATACATAACATCTAACATAGCTTCTTCAATAATAGATCTTAAACCTCTCGCCCCTGTCTTTCTCGCAATAGCTTTGTCCGCTATTGCTACTAAAGAAGGTCTCGTAAATTCTAAATTAACATTATCCATAGCTAAAAGTTGTTGATATTGTTTCACTAAGGCATTCTTAGGTTCACTCAAAATTCGAACTAAGTCGTCCCGTTTCAAAGCGTCTAAAGATGAAATAATCGGCAAGCGGCCAATAAATTCTGGAATCAACCCAAATTTTTGTAAGTCATCTGGAATCACTTGCATCAAAAGCTGATGCTTAGCTTCTGGGGAATCATCTTGTGCCTTAAAGCCGATGACTTTATGCCCCGTCCGTTCCTTGATAATGGTCTCAATGCCATCAAAAGCTCCTCCAACAATAAAGAGAATATTCGTGGTATCCACTTGAATACATTCTTGTTGCGGATGCTTGCGACCACCTTGAGGGGGAACATTTGCAATGGTACCTTCCAAAATTTTCAAGAGAGCCTGTTGTACGCCCTCTCCACTGACATCTCGCGTAATAGAAACATTTTCTGCTTTTGTCGCAATTTTATCAATTTCGTCGATATAGATAATTCCTCTTTGCGCCTTTTCAATATCAAAGTCAGCGGCTTGTAAAAGTTTCAGCAGAATATTTTCAACATCTTCTCCTACATATCCAGCCTCTGTTAAGCTGGTAGCATCTGCAATAGCAAAAGGTACTTGTAAAATGCGAGCCAAAGTTTGCGCTAAATAAGTTTTACCAGAACCTGTAGGTCCTACTAAAAGAATATTACTCTTTTGAAGTTCTACAAGATCTTCTGTTTCTTCTGTTTCTTCTGTTTCTTTTGTTTTTAAATTATTGTTGATTCTTTTATAGTGATTATACACAGCAACAGCTAATGATTTCTTCGCTTCGTCTTGTCCAACCACATATGCATCTAAGATTTTACAAATTTCAGTTGGTTTAGGGGGATCAACAATTGCTTCTGAATCTTCTGCCGAATCTTTGGAATTTTGAATAATTTCATCACAAAGTTTCACACATTCATCACAAATGTACACGTCAGGTCCCGCAATAATCTTAGAAACTTGGTCTTGGACTTTTCCACAAAAAGAACAATGAACATTGGCTTCATTTTCATCATTGAACATTAGTCAATTCCTCCTTTTCGTATCCTAAGTATTGTGACAAAAAAAGAGTAGGAAGTCAATTATTCAGGACTCCTACTCCTTCTAGTAAGAAGTGATTTACTATTTTTCTACAGCTGAAGAGGTAATCAATTCCATAGCTTTTTTGAGTTCAATATCATGTTTAAGCATGTCAGTCGTTACCACTTTACGAACAGCCTCTTCTTCCATCTTGTAAGTTTCGGCTAAATTCTTAATTTCATTTTCAACATCTTCGTCATTCGCTTGGATGTTTTCTGCTTCAATAATAGCTTCTAGCATTAAGTTAGTCTTCACGCGAGTTTCAGCGTCTTCAGCGAATTGCTTCCGCAATTGCTCTTCATTTGAATTAGTTAATTGGAAGAATAATTCTGGTGTAATTCCTTGACGTTTCATTTCGTTTAAGTAGTGGTCAACTTGACGATCTACTTCTTCTTCAACCATAGCTTTTGGAACAGCAGTGAAGCTCGCATTTTCTACCGCTTTGCGGATAGCTTCTTCTTCAACAGCTTCATCAGCAGCTGTTGCTTTCTGTTCTTCTAATTCTTTTTTGTATTTAGCTTTTAATTCATCTAAGCTATTGACTTCTTCGTCCACATCTTTAGCAAATTCGTCATTTAATTCTGGAACAGATTTGCTCTTTACTTCATGAACTTTTACCTTGAAGGTAGCTTCTTGACCAGCTAATTCTTCTGCATGATATTCACTTGGGAATGTAACTTGGATTTCTTTTTCGTCGCCTTCTTTAACGCCGACTAATTGTTCTTCGAAACCTGGGATAAAGGAATGAGAACCTAATTCTAGGGAATGATTTTCTCCTTTTCCACCTTCAAAAGCTTTGCCGTCTTTGAATCCTTCATAATCAATAACGACGGTATTGCCTTCTTCAGCTTCTCCTTCTTTTAAGGTGAGTTCTGCTAAGCTGGCTTGTGCTTGTTTTAATCGAGCGGCGATATCTTCTTCAGAGACTTCACGTTCTTGTTTAGCAACTTCAAGTCCTTTATATTCCCCTAAAGTAACAGATGGTTTAGTAGCTACGATAGCTTTTAATTTCCATTCACCAGTAGGTTGGATGTCTTCAATATCGAAAGTTGGACGACCAACGAGATCTAATCCAGATTCTTCAGCGGCAGCAGCATAGGCTCCTGGTAAGACAAGGTTTAAAGCGTCTTGATAAAGGGATTCTACACCCACCATTTTACAGAACACTGAGTAGCTCACTTTTCCCTTACGGAACCCTGGAAGAGAAACTTTTCCTTTAATTTTTTGGTAAGCTTGTTTTAAAGCAGCTTGTGCTTCTTTTTCGGCAACAGTAAAGTATAAAACACCTTCATTAGTTGCTGTTTCTTCGAATTTTACTGACATGCTGTCATTCCCCTAACTATAGTAAATTTATTGTTCATAAAAATTAATCCTGAAGATTAATCTACACGTTTTGTTATATTACACTAAATTCCTAAATTTGTCCAATAATCTTCACTTTTTTACAGTCCTTCTTAAGAATTATTCACCTCGAATCTCTTCTTTTCAATAGACCCTCTCTCCTTTCCTTTTTTTGTTTTAGAAAGCATTAAATCTCCTTAATAATTAAAGGATATATTCTATTCATTGCCATTTTTTGTTATACTTATAATGTTACAAGGAGGGATTGTATGCACTATCCTAATGGGAAAAAATATACTGCGCACACCAGTAGTTCTCTTCCCTTAAAAGTCAATCAACCGGTCAGTACTTTTGCTAATCGCGGCATGAATCTAGAGAAATTATTAAATCTCTCTAATCAATGGTACTTAGATCATCACATGGCAGTTGTTTATAAAAAACCAACGCCTATCCAAGTCGTTAAAGTCGATTATCCTAAACGAAGTCAAGCCAAAATCACAGAAGCTTACTACCGTCAAGCTTCAACCACTGATTATAATGGTGTCTACAAAAGTTACTACATCGATTTTGAGGCCAAACAAGCGAATCTAAAAACAAGATTCTCCTTGAACAATTTTCATCCCCATCAAATCCGTCATATGGGAAGATGTCAAGAGCAAGGTGGCATTACATTTGCTATCTTAC
Organism: Aerococcus christensenii; assembly: GCF_001543105.1. Lineage (NCBI taxonomy): Bacteria > Bacillati > Bacillota > Bacilli > Lactobacillales > Aerococcaceae > Aerococcus > Aerococcus christensenii. Next base: position 1,298,578 of record NZ_CP014159.1, on the reverse strand, counting down.
ACTTCACTCCTTTGGGAGAAACTTATCTCTATCCCTATGACTCTCTCAAAGAGGATTGGTCAGCCTTTGAAAATCACCAAGTAGCTTCTATTCCTTTAAAGAAGATTCAAAAGGAAGGCTATTTGATTCCTTCTTGTGGGTTTCCAGCTTTAGATTACTTATCGGCTCTCGACCAATATCTCCAATCTTTTAACCATAATTCTAAATAATATAAGGAAGTGAAATGAATTGTCTCAACAATTACCACCGACTAGACGAACTAGACATCATCATCAAAAGGAAAGCTTTGTCTCTTCTTTAAAAGAGAAATTCAACCAAACCGCTCATTTTAGTCTCAAGAAGAAAATCATGACTGCTATCTTAGGCGTTTTGGGTTGCCTTATCGGATTTCTTCTTATTTTAAGTCTCTTTTGGATTTTTACTTCTCCATCCTTGACTGAGGCAGATCTCCAAGGTTCTACAGCCTCAATCGTCTTCGATAGTAAAGGCAAAGAGGTCTATACTACTAACCATGCCGACCGTATCTTAGTCGGCGAAGATGAAATTTCTAATCAAATTTTTGATGCAGTGACTTCTATTGAAGACCGCCGCTTTCTCAAGCATCACGGGATTGACCCCATTCGAATCGGGAGCTCTTTCCTCGCTAACTTACGTGCTGGGGGAATTTCTCAAGGAGGATCTACCCTCACCCAACAACTTGTCAAACTCTCTGTCTTTTCTACAAAAAATGCAGACAGAACTTACAAGAGAAAGGTTCAAGAAATGTGGCTCTCTCTTCAGCTCGAAGGTGACTACACCAAGAAAGAAATTTTCGAGTACTATATCAACAAAGTTTATATGGCAAATAGCATCTATGGGATAGGGACAGCTTCTAAAATCTACTATGGCAAGCCTTTAAAAGACTTATCCTTAGATCAGACTGCCCTTTTAGCCGGCATGCCACAAGCGCCAAACGACTATGACCCTTACACGCATCCCGAACAAGCTAAAAATCGGCGAGACACCGTTCTCTACGCTATGCTCGATAACAAAAAAATTTCAAAAAGTGACTACGAAAAAGCGATTCAAGAACCGATTAATCACGGATTACTTCCTCTAGCCAAAGAAGATAAAGGAGCCACTCAACAAAAACTGATGTTAGATGCCTACATGCAACAAGTGGCTCAAGATGTCAAAGATGCAGGATATGATCTCTATTCAGATGGCTTAAAAGTCTATACTCACTTAGATATGGATGCTCAACAATATCTTCATAAAACAGCTGAAGATCCTTCTCATGCCCTCTTTTCAAACGACAAAATTCAAACAGCCGTTACAGTGCTTGACACTTCAAACAGTCATATCTTAGCTATGTTTGGAGGTCGTCACTTAGACAGCCAATTAGGTTATAATCGCGCTACGCAATTGAATCGTTCTGTGGGTTCTTCTATTAAACCACTCGCTGATTATGCTCCTGCCTTTGAATACCTAGACTATTCACCTGGTCAAACAGAAGACGATAAGCCATTTAAATATTCCGATGGCTCGGAAGTCTTCAACTGGGACCGCCAATATAAGGGAACAATTACGCTAAGAGATGCCTTGAAGAATTCAAGAAACATTCCAGCGATCAAAGTCTTCAAAGCCGTCAGTGCAGCTAAATCTGACGAATTTTTGAAGAAATTAGGCATCATCCTTAATGACGGCAAGGGTGTCTATGAATCCAATGCCATCGGTGGAGAAATTACCCCTCTACAACTCAACGCCGCCTATGCTTCCTTCGGGAACAGCGGACGTTACACTCAACCGAAAGCCGTAAATTATTTTACAACGATTAATGGAGATAAAATTACGGTCAAAGGCAAATCCACTCAAGCTATGCGAGAATCAACAGCTTATATGATTACCTCTATCTTAAAAGATACCTTTAAATCTGGCCTCTCTTCTTGGATTCATAACGGTAGTCTTAACGAAGCCGGTAAAACAGGGACCACCAACTATAGTGAACAGCAAATGCGACAATTGAGAATTCCAAGCGGTGCTGTTCCTGATCACTGGGCATCTGGTTATACCAAAAACCATTCTGTGGTTGTTTGGACCGGACATGATGAACCTTTCCAACCCAATGGTTACCTCAATCAATCTCAACAACAAATCGCTGATAACCTCTATCGGCGCATCATGGACTACATGGAAAAACGGAAACCAAGTACCGATTGGGAAATGCCTTCCACTGTTCATAAAGTCCCTCTTGTTTTCAATTCTCATCCTCTCCGAGCTGCTACTACCAGCACCCCATCCAGCTCTCGAATAACGGATTTAATTAATGAAAATCTTTATAAGAAAATTGTAGAAGGCAAGAGCGATCTAGCGGATATCAATGATTCTGGATTCTCTTATTCCGAAGACACCTCCTTCAACAATAAAGAACACCGAGGATCCGTAGACGATATTGAAAAAGGTGATTCGGAAAAAAGCCAAGGACCAAGTTCCAAACCTAAGCGAAGAAATCCACAGGAAAATGCTTCAGACAACGACCCAACCTCTCCAAGCCCAGGAACTTCAGGAGGAAGAACTCCTAGTCGAACAGCTCCTCCATCCCCTAGCCCAGGGACTACTGGAGGAGGTCAAGCAACGGCCCAACCCGCAGCCTAAGTTTCTCAATAACTCTCACCAAACAGTGACTCTATAAAATCGCATGAAACCCTCTCCATAAGAAGTTTGTTTCATGCGATTTTTACATCATTCGTTTTCCTTATTTTTTCATCACTATTTATCACATCTCTTATAAAAAAAAGGAGGCCCCTTATGTATCAACATAACGATGATCTCATTTCTAACTCTCCCACACACTATCCTATTGACTACTATATCTTTCCAAGTGGCCAAGCTCCCAAGGCTATTCTTCACTACGTTCACGGAATGTCTGAACACGCCCTTCGTTATAAGCCTATGGGAGAATGGTTTGCAAAAAAGGGCATTGTTTTTGTCTGCCATGACCAGGTTGGACACGGACCCGCCGCACGAAGTCGAGGAGAACTGGGTTACTTTGGAAATATCGATAGTCAAACAGTGATGGTCGATGATCTCCACCAAGTGATTCAAAAAGTTAAAAGGCGCTATCCCCACCTTCCCTACATTATTCTGGGACATTCGATGGGTTCCTATGTCACTCGCCTTTTCCTCAAAAAATATAGCACTGAAATCGATGGCGTTATTCTTTCTGGGACAAGTGCTCATGAATACTGGATATCATTTGGTCGACTCGCTCAGCCCATTCTTGACCCCCTCGATCCTAAAGCCACGAATTACTTCCTCCACCGCGCTTTATTTGGCGGATTAGGCGTCAAACAGATCAAACAAAGAAATGAATATCAGGAAAGAATCTACCGTTACTGGTATCCTCATCCTGACGAAAACATCACCCCTCCCTTAGACGGCTTTGCCTTCACCAACGATGGCTTTTCCCATCTCATCCGTCTCGCTTATGCGGCTACTAGCAAAAGTTGGTCAAGAGGGATTCGCAAAAATCTTCCCTTTTTCGTGATGCACGGTGCCCTCGATCCCATGATTAGTCCCTTCACCTTTCAACGCAATCTCTATGAAGATTTTAAATCTGCCAATTTTCAAAATGTGCGCTTCGAATTATATCAAGAACGTGGGCACGAATTATTCCTCTATGACCACGAAGAAGTTGTCTATCAAGATATTCTAACTTGGATCTCCAACCTCTCCTATGTCCTGGAAAAGAATCTGCCTTATCCCTTTACCTTCTTCCATTAATTCCTAACAAAAAAGCTAAACGATCTCCTTTCAAGGATTTCGCTTAGCTTTTTTAGTTAGGACTATTTTTCGGAGAGTTGCCATTGAATGGGCGTTTGACCACTGGCTATTAAGATTTGGTTGGTTTTAGAGAATGGCTTCGATCCAAAAAATCCCCGATAGGCTGATAAAGGACTAGGATGAGGAGAAGTTAAGACGGCATGTTTCGATTCATCAATGAGTCGACGCTTTTGTCTAGCAGCACCTCCCCATAAAATAAACACAACGCGATGATCTTGCTTATTCAATTCTTGAATCGCAAAATCTGTCAATTCTTCCCAACCTCTCCCCCTATGCGAATAAGCTTGACCTTTCCGAACAGTTAAAACAGAGTTCAACAAAAGGACTCCCTGTTCTGCCCATTCTGTCAGATCCCCATGCGAGACTGGATGAAAGCCTACATCATCCGCTAATTCTTTGTAAATATTCACTAATGAAGGAGGAATAGCCACTCCCTTTTGAACAGAGAAACTAAGTCCATGCGCTTGATGGGGCTCATGGTAAGGATCTTGTCCTAAAATAACTACTTTTACTTTTTCGAACGGCGTTAAGCGAAAAGCTTCATAAATATGCCACATATCTGGATAAATCGTCCACTGCGCATATTCTTGCTTTAAGAAGTTATGTAAATTTTTGTATGTCTCACTTTGAAAAACCGGTTCTAAGTGTTCTTGCCAAGAATTTTCAATAAATATCGACATAGGAATCACCCTTTCTAATCGTTTAAGTCTAGTTAATCGGTGGGGAGTTTGATACAATAGATAAAGTTAGAAAACTTTTTAATGAACAGAAGGAGTAAGTATGTTAGAACTCATTGTTTCCGATATGGATGGTACCTTATTAAATGGTCAATTGCAAGTCCATCCTGATAATATTGAAGCTATTATGCACACCTATTCTTTAGGCATTCCTTTTATCGTGGCAACTGGAAGAAATTTCAAAGAAGCCCAAGTCGTCCTCGATAAAGCCGGCATCCGCTGTCCGATTATTGGTTTAAATGGAGCCATCCTATTTGATCGTGATGGCAAAGTTCAATATGAAATCGCCCTTAACGATTCTACTGCTCGCTCTATTATTCAATATGGTCAAAATAACGGCTATTACATGGAAGCCATGACTGCTAAAAACGTTTACTCCAATTCTAAGCAGTACCGTCTCAGTTACATTGCAGATGTCATTCAACAACACTCTCCAGACCTCTCGCGAGAAGAAATTGAAAAACGGGCCGCTCAAGCGGCTGTCGTTACCTCTGTTGAGTATCTTGATGATTTAACAGATTTGATTGATCAACAAGGTCAACATATCTTAAAGATCGTCTTCATTCACGAAGGAGGAAACCAAGTTCTCTCACCCTTAGCTGAAGAACTCAATAATACCTATTGGGATATTGCCACGACTTCCTCTTTTTACTCTAATCTAGAAGTTTCAGCCACTCGTGCCAACAAAGGAGAAGCCGTTGCCTCCTACTGTCACGCTCACGGTTACCACCCTGAAAATATCATGACGATCGGAGATAATCTGAATGATATCCAAATGATTCGCTTAGCTGGTTACAGCTTTGCTATGGGCAATGCTGAAGAAGAAGTCAAACAAGCTGCCAAATATCAAACAGCCAGCAATAATGAAGGCGGTGTAGCTAAAGCTATTCAAAAGGCCCTCAAACTCACTCACAGTGAAAGTCTCTGGCAGTTCTTCTAATGAAAAAAGCAGCCCTTTCCCGGACCTACCAAGCCCTTCTCCATAAGTTCTTGTTCTGGTCCCATCCCAACCACATTCACGTTCTTTTTATCTGTTTAGCGAATATTTGTCGTTCTCCTATGGCAGAAGCTTTATTAAGAGAAAAGGTGAAATCCGCTCATCTTTCTCAATTTATCACAGTGGATTCTGCCTCTATTGAGAATTGGCGTAACGGCGCCCACCCAGATATTCGGGTGGAACATCTCCTCAAATCAAAAGGCATCTCTACGCAAAGAATGACTAGCCGTCTCCTTTTAAAAGAAGATGGACAGCGCTTTGATTATATCCTCTGCATGGATCAAAACATCTATCAAGCGACCTTAGAGCGTTTAGGTGAGGAAAATCTTTCACATGTTTATCCCTTTAGTCAATTTCTTCCGGATCATCAAGATATCTTAGATCCTACGGTTACCAAAGATTTTCAAACGACTTATTCCCTTATTGATCAAGGAACAACCACCTTACTCGAACATCTTAAAGATGAGTTAAAAAGAAACAATACTCATACATAATAGTTCGAAATCTTATTACTTTGTCTCCAAAAATTATTTTTTCATCGTTGTTAAAAGCAGCTGACTTTATCATCATAACATTTTTAATTTTCTTTCACATCAAATTGTTTTTCCATAAATATACTTGTACAATTTCATTAAGAATATATCTTTTAAATAGTTTAAAAAAACGTCTATATTTTAGCAATAAAGTATAGACGTTTCTTTTCGCTAATAATGTGGTGAAGTTCTCTATTTTCAAAGAGAGGAAGCAGATAGAGGAAAAGTTATAAAAGTTTGTAAAATCCAAACTGTACTATGAAAGATTTTGAAATATCTTTTAGTGAACGTTGAGAGTATATATCAGTACAGCTTTATACTTGTATTCAGTTACCTTCATGTATAAAGCTACACTAGATTTTTTTACTACTTTGCAAGATAAAATTTGATATCGCTTTCATTTTATGATATTATAATACATATTAAAATGAGATTCGGGGTGCCTGAAGGCTGAGATTAATACCCGCTGTACCTGATCAACGTTATGGTTGCGTAGGAAAATCTAAAGAGACGGTAAATTTGCTGCTTTCTTTCACCTTGAAATTTCATGGGAAAGGAAGCGGTTTTTTATTGTCAAAATTTTTTACTGTCAAAATATCAAACTTATGTCTATTGTCATGCTCAATTGAATTATTTTGGAGGTATTTATTATGAAAAAAGATTTAACTACTAAAGATTACGTCTTTACCGCCTTATTATCTGTCGTATTCGGTATTATTTATTTTGGAACAACTGTTACAGGGACTGCCATTACTGCTGCTCTCACTCCCCTAGGCCTTGGAATGATCGGGTATGAATTCGGTTATGGAATTTGGTATATGGCTGCTATTGTTGCTATTCATTTAATTAAACGTCCTTTTGTTGGTACAATCACCGAAGTCATTGCTGCTTTAATTGAAGTTTTACTTGGAAGTACATTTGGGCCTATGGTCTTCGTTACCGGAATTATTCAAGGGGTGGCTGCTGAAGCTCCTTATGCCATCAAGGGTTACAAAGATTATAGTTACAAGACCAGCTTAACTGCAGGTTTTCTTTGCGGAGTTGTTACCTTCCTTTGGTCTGCATTACGTCATCACTACTGGACAATGGAACCAAAGATTATCATCTTAGTCTTCATTGTTCGTATAATAAGTGCCCTCTTCTTCACCGGCTTCTTAGCTAAATTTATCTGTGACCGCTTATATCAAGCCGGAGTAATTCATGATGACGACGAGGAATAATGGATTAGTCATCCAAAATCTGACTTTTACCAAACGTAAAGTCACTTTCCTCAAAAACATTCAGCTTCAAGCTCAGCCAGGAGAACTCGTTCTCCTGTGTGGGGCTAGTGGCAGTGGCAAAAGTACATTAGCTGCTATTTTAAGTGGTTACTACCCTCTTCATGGAGGAAAACTACAAGTTGAAGAATTAACCTGGGAGGGACAAAATCTTGCAGATTTTTCAGATAAAGAGCGTCTTCGCCAAATCGCTGTGTCCTTCCAAAACGCCCGCTTATCCTTTTGTATGAATACTTTGCGGGAAGAACTTATTTTTATTTTAGAAAATCTACTCGTCCCTCCTTCTCAAATGCCACAGATCATTGCACGTTATGTAGAGATTCACCAATTAGAATCTTACTTAGATCAACCTTTTTCTTCTCTTTCAGGTGGCGAATTACAACGCGCAGCTTTCTGTTGTTTAGATATTATGGATCCTGGTTGTTATGTCTTAGACGAGCCTTTCTCAAATCTTGATGACGATGCTATTGAATTCTTACAAGGCTTAATTCAACAACGACTAGCAGAAGGCAAAACTTTTCTTGTGATTGACCACAGGCTAGACCTCTGGCAGGACGCCCAACGTTTCTATGTCTTAGAGAATGCTAACCTTACCTCAGTCACAGATTTCTACTCATCCACTACTCAAGATTTATTTTTTAAGGCTGGTTTACTAGGTAAAAGCGAACCTGCTCCCAAAATAAAATCTACTACATCGCCTCTTCTAGAAGCAAAAGACCTCACAATTCGCTTTCACTCCTCTCAAGGAGAAAAAATTATTCTTCAAGACGCTTCTTTCTCCTTCCCCAAAGAAAAACTCATTGCTCTGTGTGGACAAAGTGGGTGTGGAAAGAGCACCTTATTTAAAGCAATTTTAGGTCAATGCTCCTATCAAGGAACGATCACCTATGAAGATAAAGACTTAAAGAAAGTCAAACCTTCCACCTTTTTTGGAGAGATCGGGCTGGTCTTCCAAGATCCTTCTCTTCAATTTGTCACTAACCGGGTCTTAGATGAAGTTCTTGTCGGCACATCTAAAGAAGAAGAAAAACGAGGTCGTGACCTTCTCGAACACTATAAACTTCTAAACGATAAGAGCCGCTCCCCGTGGACCCTCAGTCAGGGAGAACAACGTCGTTTAGCGGTTATTTGCCTTCTTCTCCATGGGCAAAAATTACTTCTTGTGGATGAACCCACTTACGGTCAAGACTGGCAAAACGCCGCCAAATTAATGGCCCAGCTTCAAGACTTATGCCGACATGGCGTAACGTGTTGCTTCACTAGTCATGATCGTCGACTGGTGGAGGCTTACGCAGATATAGAATTACGAATGGAAAATAAGAAAGTGAGTGTGGTCTCATGATTGATCATTTTAATCCTACCATTAAGACTTTTTCTTTCATGGCGACTTCCATTATTTTAGGTTTCTTTTCTAACTGGCACTTAAATAGCATCTTTTGTCTATTTGGTCTCCTTTGTTTAATTACTTCAAAACGTGTGAGCTGGAAAACCTTAGGGATAGCTCTCTTACCTATTACCATATTAGCGATTAGTTTCTTTGTTTCTGGTTGGAAATTTTATGCTGAAAGTATTGCGGATCATAGCGCAGTCGTTATTGATGACGTTCTTTCCCCAGCGTTCGAAAATGGGCTAGTCCTAGGGAGTCGCTTGTATGCCTACGGATTAATCGGATTAGCTTACAGTTTAACCAATGATAGCTTAGAATTAGTCACAAGTTTTATGCAACAATGCCACATTTCTGTTAAACTCGCTTACGGCGTTTTAGCAGCCTTGCATTTACTCCCTACCCTCAAACACGACTATGAAGTAACAAAACTCAGCTATCAAATTCGCGGGATTAAGGTCTCACCTTTCTCCTCCAAGCCTCTATTCACCCTCTTAGTTCGAACCATTAATTGGTCCGATTGCCTTGCTAAGGCTATGGAAGCTAAAGGCATATCAGAATTAAGAACCCAGTACCTGGTTATGAAAGTTCACTTCATGGATATTCTCGTAGGTGTGGGACTCCCTGTGATTGCACTTGCTTTAGGATTAATTAAAATTTAAGCTGTCTACTTGATACGAAAGCCTTTTCAAGGTAAAATAAAAATGATAATGAATTGCAGGGGTACCGTTTTGGTTGAGAAGGCTGCCGCCTAACCCTTTGAACCTGTTTGTTAAGACAAGCGAAGGAAGCAATCGAAGCTCTGCTCCCAATTCGCTTGGGAGCTTTTTTAATAGAGCACCGTTCTCCTCTACTCATTATTTAACTTTTCTTACAGGAGGCTACATGTTATGAAAAAAGAAGAAGTTCAAGCTGCTATCATTGAAGCTGTTCATCAAGTCAAGTCAACTAATCCTATGGCTCCTTCCATCACTAATACGGTGACTATTAATTTTGTCGCCAATACTCAAATCGCTGTAGGAGGCTCTGCTGCCATGGTCTATATGCCTGATGAAGGCAAAACGATGGCCAATATTGCTCAAGCTATGTATATAAACGTCGGAACAATCTTCCCTATTTACGAAGAAACACTCCCTCAAACTGCCGCCAAGCTACACGAACTCGGTAAAAATTGGGTAGTCGACCCCGTGGCTATAGGGATTGGAGAATTACGTACCAAACTTTTAAATGACTTCAAGCCTTATAAACCTTCTATTATTCGCGGAAATGCCTCAGAAGTGATTGCGCTTGCTCATCTCTGGCACCTTCTCGATCATCCTTCTGAATCCAAAGTACGTGGCGTGGACTCCACAGAAAGTGTGGACCAAGCTACAGAAGCGGCACTTGCCCTCGCTCTCTACACAGGTGGCGCAGTTTCTGTATCTGGTAAAACTGATCTCGTCACAGATGGTCACCACATTGCCCATTCTCATGGTGGCTCCTCCTTCATGGGCAAAATCACAGGAGCTGGGTGTTCCTTAGGGGGTGTCACTGCTGTCTATGCTTGCGTGGCAGATCCTTTCATTGCAGCTTTGACTGCTTGCCAGGTATTTAACTTAGCAGGCAGCCGTGCGGAAGCGAAAGTTAAAGCTCCAGGAAGCTTCCAACCTCAATTTATTGATGAACTTTATCTTGCGAGTGCTGAAGACATCGCTCATAATTCGTTTGATTTCGTCACTTTGTAATTTATTAATGTATTGCCAACAGTCGCACCGTAAGATGCGGCTGTTTTCAAAAAAATGATTAGGAGGTTCCTTATGGATAAAGGACAACTCTCACAATTGATCGAAGATAGATTCGATCAATTATTAGACTTACTCGACCAACTCATTCGTTTTGAAACAGTGAGCCCACCTGCCAGAAACACGCAACCCATTCAAGCATTCGTTAGACAATACTTAACAGACCAAGATTTTGAAGTCGACCACTGGCCATTCTTCCAAAAAGATGAACTCCTTGTTGGCTGCAAGAAAGGAACGGACAGTACCAACTACCACAGTCTGGTTTTAAACGGCCATGTAGACGTTGCTCCTGTAGGGGATGAAAAAGACTGGACCTCCCCACCTTTCCAACTCACTCAAAAAGATGGCCGTCTCTACGGTCGAGGCACCAGCGATATGAAAGCCGCTATTGCAGCAGATCTCTTTCTTTTTAAACTTCTCAAAGAAGAAGGCATTCCCCTAAAAGGAGACCTCCTCTTCCATTCTGTCGTCGGAGAAGAATCTGGAGAAGCGGGTACCCGAGAGATCTTAGAAAAGGGATATGGCGCTGACTACGCTATTGTCAGTGATACCTCTGAATTAAAAATTTGGGGGCAAGGGGGTTGTATCACCGGTTGGATCAAATTAAAGACAGATAAAGTCTTTCATGATGGCAACCGCCGCAACTTAATTCATGCAGGAGGTGGCTTAAAAGGTTTTAGCACCGTTGAAAAAATGGTCAAACTCATTGAAGGCCTTCAAGAACTTGAACGTTACTGGGCCGTCACCAAGTCTTACCCTGAATTCGCCGCCGGTAGCAACACCATCAACCCCGCTTATATTGAAGGCGGACGTAATCCTGCCTTTATTGCAGACACCTGCTCCCTATGGTTTACCGTTCACTTTTACCCGAACGAAAAAGTCGAAGATATCACCAAGGAAGTCACGGAGCATATTCAAAAGGTTGCCCAAGCAGACCCATGGATGCGTGACAATCCTCCAATTGTGGAATGGGGAGGGCGCTCCATGGCAGAAGATAAGGGAGAAATTTTCCCCGCTTTAGAACTCAATCAAGATCACCCTGGCTTTAAACATTTAGTCAAAGCCTACCAAAATATCAAAGGAGAAGATCCTGTCATCGGCATGTCTCCATCAGTTTCAGATTCCGGTTGGTTCACACCTTTCAACATTCCTGTCGTTTGTTTTGGACCAGGTGAAATGAAGGAAGCCCACGCCTTAAATGAGTCCAGCAGTCGCCAAGAACTTCTTGAATTTACCCAAATTATAGGCGCCTTCATTCTCGATTGGTGTAATCAAAAACGCTAATCTTGCTCATTCTTCAGCTAATTAATCATCCTACCCAAGTAGAACTTCCGCGTTCAACTTGGGTTTTCTTTTGGTTCATTAGTTTCTAAAATACTCCCTCCTCAAGTTTCCTTTAGAGATCTTTTACTCTAGTAAGCCTCTTGGAACACCCCCCTCCACCAAAAAATCCCAGACTACCGGATCTTCCAAGTAGCCTGGGATAAACTTTCATTTAATCGCCCCTTAATTTTTCAGAGATCGTTTAATATCGATGAATCATATACTAACAATCTTTCTAAGCTTTATTTTCACCTTTCCATGAAAAATTCCAAAATTCTAATTCATAGGCGGAGCAGTTGACAAATATTTCAGTTAAATAGTCTAATCTCTCTTCATCACAGCCTTTAGCCAAACGTTCCACTTGTTCAATCAAAAGCAGATTCTCTCGCGTGTAATCCTCACTGCTATAACCGGCTACCCAAGGTCCAAAGAAAGGATCTTCTAAAATAGCGGGATTATTTTTGACAATACGCTTACCAATATATTCATAACTCAAAGCGCAGGCCAAAATCGAGATCAAAATAGCTAATTCATCTTCTTCATAGCCTAACCGTAGCATATAAGAAGTATAAGATAAATTATCCAAAGCTCTCTTGGCATGTTGCAATTCTTCTGCACTAATCTCCAATTCTCCCATATAGCCCCGGTGAATATCCATCTCTGAATGCGTAATATTTTCGATATATCCCGCAAACAAATGACAGGTTTCCGCGCTCCGTGATTTGGCTACCCCTAAAGCAAAGACTTTCAAATATTCTTCTAGATAGAGATAGTCTTGGAGGATATAGTAGCGAAATTTCGCATGATCCAAGTTTCCATTTTGGATACCTAAAACAAAGGGATGCTTATAGTATTCTTCCCAAATATCAATGGTTTTCTCTAATAAACGTTCCGTAAAATTCATGTTAGGCCTCTTTTTTCCATTCTCCTTTTAAATCAAAGGCATGATTCAATGGGCCGCTTCCTTTGCCTAAATCTAAGCCGTCTGCCAAAGCAGATGAGATATAGCCTTTTGCCCGGTCAATAGATGTTGCTAAATCAAACCCTTTTGCTAAATTAGCAGCGATCGCACTGGATAAGGTACACCCTGTTCCATGCGTATTATTGGTATCAATTCTCTCTCCCTTAAACCATTGATAATCTCCATTGTGGTATAAGAGATCGTTGGCATCATTTACACGATGTCCGCCTTTTACCAATACCGCACAGCCATAGGTTTCGCTAATTTTCTTACCAGCAGCTACCATACTCTCTTCATCTTTAACAGACATTTGAGCGAGTGTTTCAGCTTCTAAAATATTAGGCGTTACAACTTCCGCTAAAGGAAATAGTTCCTTTCTTAAAGCCACTACCGCATCACTTTCAAGTAAATTAGACCCAGAGGTAGCTACCATCACAGGATCTAAAACAATATGTTTGGCTTGATAGTGGTTCAAACGTTCTGCAATGGCTTGGATTAATTCCACATTCGAAACCATCCCAATTTTGACGGCATCTGGATAGATATCCGTGAAAACAGCATCCAGCTGTTCCTTTAAGAATTCCGGCGACACATTTAAAATTCCTGTTACTCCTGTTGTATTTTGGGCGGTTAAGGCAGTAATCGCACTCATAGCAAAAACGCCATTAAAGCTCATTGCCTTCAAATCAGCTTGAATACCTGCGCCCCCACTTGAGTCACTCCCTGCGATTGATAATGCTGTTTTCATTTCAAAACTCCTCTCTCAATTTTTTTTAAAAATTGCGAAAAATCAATGAGATAGTAATCCGCTAAACTTTTGAGTTCTTCTTGTTTAGGTTCAAAAGCATCATACACCCCACAAACCACAAAACCAGCTGATTTTGCAGTTTGGGCAGCGTGAAAAGCATCTTCAAACACTAACGTTTCACTTTTAATCGTTTCTAAACTTTCTAAAGCTTTCTGATAAATCATTGGCTGATCTTTTCCAAAGCCAACACCTGAACAGCTCAAAATCTCTGAAAAATAAGTGGTTAAGCCACACCGTTCCAAGGCACTCTCAATTAAGGGTTTATCAGTTGCTGTAGCAATCACCATCTTGACATCCGCTTCTTTGAGTTCTTGTAAAAAATCACGTACATGTGCTTTGGGTAAAACTTTAGAGACATAATAGGAACGAATTTGATCATTAATTCCTTGAATAATGGCTTCCTTAGATAGATGGAGCGCATACCTCTCATTTAAATAGATCGCTGATTGATCTAAACTCATTGTTCGAAGCTGCTCTCGCAAATCAGAAGCCGGCTCCTTTCCCAGTGATCTTAAGTAATCTGCTCCTAAATCCTCCCAAATGGCCATGGAATCATACAAGGTTCCATCAAAATCAAAAATAGCACCCCTTAAATTCATGCTTGAACCAATTCACGACTAAGCTCTAAAAGTTTCCGACAACGGCCTTCAATATCCTTGACCCCAAAAATAGCCGAAATGATCGCTACGCCTGCAACATCTGCCCCTTTGAGTGTTAATAAGTTCTCTGGAGTAATCCCACCAATGGCAACCACTGGAATGGAAACCGCTTGACAAATAGCTTGTAAGGTTTCATGAGGTAAGGTTGGAGTCCCTGGTTTCGTTGTGGTCTCAAACACGGCTCCAGAGCCTAAATAATCCGCACCAGCTGCTTCTGCTTTAAGGGCTTGTTCAACGGTTTTAGCTGACACACCTAATATTTTATTAGGGCCAATTAATTTTCTGACTTCAGAAGCTGGTAAATCGGATTGACCAACATGCACCCCATCGGCATCTACTGCTAGAGCGACCTCTATATTATCATCAATGACAAAGGGCACATGATACTTGTCCGTTAAGGCTTTGATCTTCTTAGCTTGAGCAATATATTCTTCTGTCCCTAAATCTTTCTCCCGCAATTGGAGGAAGGTCACGCCTCCCTTAAGTGCGGCTTCCACTTGTTCTTCTAGAGTGACTTCTCCTGTCCACCGACGATCTGTCACTGCATATAAAAGTAAATCCTTCTTATCCACTTTTTTTCCTCCTATCTGACAACCTTTCTAAAAGTGTTTTAGAAAAGTCATGTTTATTTATAAAAAAACCGAGACTTGCAGCGAGCCTCGGTTTAAGTTCAACAAAATAACTTCCTCCGGCGGCATTATCCGCATCAGGTAAAGGGTCGAAGGATGAACCTTCCTCTCAGCCTGTTTTCAAGCTCCCCTGATTTAATCTCTTTATAATTATAGTATAGCGCTTTCTTTTATTTAAGACAAGTCTTCAAAATCACTGCTTCCTTCTAAAAACTTTATTTCTTAAAGACTTAATCCCCTATCTCATCTCCAAGATAAGGCAAAATTTCTGTCAAATCTGGCACCACCGCAAGGGCTTCTTCCTGAATCTTAGGAGTAGCCTCTACCAAATCTGGGACCATAATCGTTTCAATGTGCGCATTTAGTCCTGCTTCTACCCCTGATGGTGAATCTTCTACAATGAGAGCTTCCTGTGCGGAACATCCACTTCTTTCAAGTGCCAAAAGAAAAATCTCAGGATGCGGTTTGGAATGCGAGACTTGGTCTCCTGAAACAATCTCACTAAAATATCCCTGAATACCTAATGATTTTAACCGCTTATCTACCAATTGCCGTGTAGATGAAGAAGCAACCATCATCTTAATTCCTTTTTCTTTTATAGCCTCTAAAGTTTCTATTAAACCCGGTTTAGACAAAAAGCCTTCTTCTTCAAAACGTTTTTGATGAAGGGCTCCAGTTTCTTTGATAACTTGAAGACCTAACTCTAGGTTTCCACTTTTTCTGATAATCGACGCTTGGCACTCATCAAATGTCCGACCTGCTTGCTCGGCCACATATTCCTCACGGGTAAATGAAATACCATACTTTTTAAAGACTTCTGTCAAAGCTTCTAAATAAGGGGTCTCAGAATCAATTAAAGTCCCATCCATATCAAAAATAATAATCTTTTTCATTAAAATCTCCTTTTGTCCTTAACCATAATTCATGCCGCCATCTTACCATATTCCCTCACCAAATACACATTTTTGCCTAAATTTTGGTCCTTTCTTAAACTTTTGAAAAAGTCTTTTTATCTCTTAAAATTTCAAACAAAGAGGAGTTAGAGTTGACCTACACTGCGCTCTGAAGCATAATAGGAATAAGAAGAAAGAGCTTGTAAACAACAAGCTCATTTTCATAAACTAAAGATAAAGTGAGGAAAATGCATGTTACAAGTCTCGAATGTGAGCTTACATTTCTCTGACCGTAAGCTGTACGATCATGTGAATTTAAAATTTAGTCCTGGCAACTGTTACGGAATTATCGGCGCAAACGGTGCTGGAAAATCAACCTTTTTAAAAATCTTGTCAGGTGAGATTGCCCCATCGAGTGGTGAAGTAACGAAAGAACCGAATGAACGTCTATCTGTCTTAAATCAAGACCACTTTGCCTACGAGGAATACACCGCTTTAGACACTGTCATCATGGGCAATGCTAAACTCTACGCCATCCGTGAAGAAAAGGATAGTATCTATAACAAGACTAATTTTACAGAAGAGGATGGCATCCGAGCGGGTGAACTGGAGGCAGAATTTTCTGAAATGAATGGCTGGGAAGCAGAATCGGAAGCCTCTCAACTTCTTCAAGGACTAGGCATTGAAGAAAGTAAACACTACCAATTGATGAGCGACCTTGAAGAAAGAGATAAGGTGAAAATTTTACTCGCCCAAGCTCTATTTGGAAACCCTGATATTCTTCTCTTGGACGAACCAACAAACGGTCTAGATACAGAATCTATCGAATGGTTATGTGAATACATTATTAACTTTCCCAATGCGGTCATCGTCGTTTCTCACGACCGCTACTTTCTCAACCAAGTCTGCACCCATATTTGCGATGTGGACTTTGGAAAAATTAAACTCTACGTCGGTAACTATGACTTTTGGAAGGAATCAAGCGAACTGGCCGCCAAACTTCAAGCAGATGCTCAAGCAAAAAAAGAAGAAAAAGTGAAAGAATTAAAAGATTTTATCGCACGTTTCTCTGCCAACGCCTCAAAATCAAAACAAGCCACTTCTCGAAAGAAAATGTTAGATAAAATCGAGCTAGAGGATATCCAACCCTCTAGCCGTAAATATCCTTATGTCGGCTTTGAACCTGAACGAGAGATTGGTAACGATGTCTTAATCGTTGAAAATCTCTCCAAAACAATTGACGGCATCAAAGTCTTAGATAACATCACCTTTCACCTTAAAAATGATGATAAAGTCGCCTTCCTCTCCAAGAATGACGTTGCTATAACTACTCTTTTTAAAATTATTACGGGTGAAATGGAAGCAGACAGTGGTCATTACAAGTGGGGAATCACAACGAACCAAACTTATCTTCCAAGAGATACTTCTGAAGCATTTAGCCAAGAAGATCAAAGCATTTTAGACTGGCTTTTCAAATATGCCAAAACGCCAGAAGAACAAGATAATACTTTTCTTAGGAGCTTCCTTGGTCGAATGCTATTCTCTGGAGATGACGTCAAAAAAGAAGTGGGTGTCCTTTCCGGTGGAGAAAAAGTTCGCTGCATGCTCTCTAAGATGATGCTATCTAAAGCCAACGTTCTGATAATGGATGACCCTACCAACCACCTAGACCTTGAATCTATTTCGAGCTTAAACGATGGCTTAATGAAATTTAAAGGCGTCCTCCTCTTTACTTCCCATGACCGTCAATTCTTGTCTACCTTAGCTAACCGAATTATCCATCTCTCTGGATCTGGCATAGTTGATAAGATTCACACCTCTTA
The DNA here is from genome assembly GCF_001543105.1 of Aerococcus christensenii. Lineage (NCBI taxonomy): Bacteria > Bacillati > Bacillota > Bacilli > Lactobacillales > Aerococcaceae > Aerococcus > Aerococcus christensenii. The sequence goes on along the minus strand of NZ_CP014159.1, from coordinate 1,280,951 downwards.
TGAAGAATATCTTGACAACCCCGATACTCAAAAACGTGTCAAAGCCCTCTATACAAGTCATTAACTACTTAACTTGTTGAGAATATAAAGTCAGCTTATCAAATAAGCTGGCTTTTCTCACACCTATTTATCTAAAGAAAGGAGAATTTTTATGTCATTTATTTGGTCTTATTTGCGTCCGTTTAAACGGCAGCTCCTATTTATTTTTTTAGGAATGGTGATGTTTACTTTAGTCACCTTAGGTCTACCAACTGTTTTAGCCTATATTATCGATGATGTGATTATCCCTAAAAACTATGAACAATTAGCTATCTATCTCACTATCATGGTACTTATCACCCTATTAGGTGTTTTAGGACAACTTTTTGGTGCTTATTTTATTAGTCAGGTTACCACTCTAGTCGTTAAAAATATTCGAGATGCCATCTACGAAAAGATGCAACATCTCTCCCATCATGAATTTCAAACTTTTGGCGTTCCTTCGCTTACGAACCGAATCACCACCGATGCCTTTATTATTATGCAATTCGTCCAATTAGGACTGAGAACCCTCTCTACGGCTCCAATAATGATTCTTATTTCAATGATCATGGTTGGACGAACAGCTTCTACCCTAGGGTTATATCTTTTTCCTGTGATGCCTTTAATCATCGGTCTGATCTATTTTATCGCACGTCTAACCCTCCCTATTTCAAAAAAACAACAAGTCACCCTCGATAAAATGAACCAACTGCTTAGAGAAAATATTTTAGGAACTCGGGTCATTCGCGCTTATAACCGTGAAGGTTTTATGACCAACCGCTTTCAAAAGGTGAACAGTTCCTACCAAGGATTTTCAATCAAACTTTTCAAAACAATGGCCGTTACGCCAGCTCTTTTCTCCTTTATTGTCAACTTAACCATCATTACCATTCTCATTTTAGGGAGTCATCTGATTGCTCAACAAAAGATGCAAGTGGGGACGTTAGTAGCCTTCATTGAATATGTCTGGCAAGCCCTTTTCTCTTTAATGGTCTTTGCTAACATTTTTATGATGTATCCGCGTGCGATGGTCTCTGCCCATCGATTAAAAGAAGTCCTCTACTCCCCCATCAGTATTACTAATCCTTCCCAGCCCCTTTTTGAGACAAACCAATCCGGACAACTCGAATTCCGTCATGTGTACTTTTCTTATCCCGATGCCGATGAACCTGTACTAGAAGATCTCTCCTTCACAACAAAAGCTGGGCAAACTTTGGCTTTCATCGGTTCCACTGGATCTGGAAAATCTACAATTGTCAAACTCATTCCCCGCTTTTACGATGTAACTTCTGGACAAATTCTCCTAGATGGAATCGATATTCGCCGGCTAGACTTGAAAACTTTGCGGTCTAAAATCGGCTACACCCCTCAAACAGCCAATCTTTTTTCTGGACAGATCGCTGCCAACTTAAGATTTGGAAAACCCACTGCTGATGAAAAAGATATGACAAGAGCGACCGAAGTTTCGCAAGCTTTCGAATTTATTTCTAACTTAGATAGTGGCTACAAAACCCATTTAACAGAAGGCGGAACGAACCTATCTGGCGGGCAACGTCAACGTCTTTCCATCGCTCGCTCAATTATTGGAAAAAGAGAAATCTATATCTTCGATGATAGTTTCTCTGCCTTAGACTACAAAACCGATGCGAAAGTGCGCCAAGCCCTTAGAGAAGAAACACAAGAAGCAACCACCCTCATCATCGCTCAACGTGTCGGCACTATCATTAACGCTGATAAAATTATTGTCTTAGACAAGGGTAAAATTATAGCTCAGGGTACCCACCAAGAACTTCTCGCTAGTTGCCCCCTCTATTATGAAATCGCAGCTTCCCAATTAACGAAGGAGGAATTACACCATGAAAGTTAACCCTTTTCAACTCATTCGTCAACTGTGGCCCTTCTTGAAACCTTATCGCTTAAAATTACTCTTATCTATCCTTGCCAGCTCTTCTATGGTCATTTCTGCGATCTTCGAACCTATCGTTCTAGGACTTGGCATTACAGAGCTTTCTAAAAACGTCTGGGAAATTGCCCACCACGTTCCAAACGCTGCGATCAATTTCCCGTATCTATCCTTTGTTGCTCTTTTGTACTTTACACGCGGCATGTTCTACCATATCGGTCTTTATTTGGGACAATATTTTCTAACCGATGCGGTACAAGCCGCTACCCATGATCTTCGTTGTCAAATTAGTCGAAAAGCCAACCGACTTCCCGTCCACTTCTTTGACCGTCACCAAACAGGTGACATTCTCAGTCGAATGACCAATGACGTTGAAGCTCTCTCTAATGCCCTCCAGCAATCTGTTCAACAATTTATTATCGGAGCCGTCCAAATCACCTTAGCGGTTCTCGTGATGCTCTCTCTAAATCGTCAACTCACTCTGATTGCCCTCACTTCTATAAGTTTAACCTACCTAGCTGGGAAAAAATTACTCGCCTTCTCTCAGCCGCTTTTCAAGGCCCAAGCCGATGCATTAGGCCATTTGTTTGGCTACACGGAAGAACAACTTTCTGGATTTACTGAGTTGAAAGTCTATACTAAAGAAGAAGACTCCATCAGAGAGTTTAAGCAGCGTAACCACCGCCTTCAAAAAATAGGGTTCAAAACCACACTCCTTTCTGAAATCATGCAACCCCTCCTCTATTTCATAGCTAACCTGTCTTATGTGGTAGTCGGAGGCGTGGGCGCTTATTTAACCTTAATCGATAAACTCACCGTAGGCTACTTACAGGCTTTTGTTCAATACATCTATCTGATTAATCAACCATTACAAAACATCACCCAACTCATGGGGATCATCCAAAGTGCTTTTGCAGCAGGACAACGTATCTTTGACTTCTTAGAAGAAAAAGAATTGGATTCTTGCCCTGTTCAAGAAAAACTACCTAGTCCCGTCAAAGGACAAATTGACTTTGATCACGTCCAATTCGGCTATCAAGAAGGGCACTTACTCATGCAAGATGTTTCCTTCTCTGTCTCTCCAGGGCAAACCGTTGCTATTGTTGGCCCAACTGGTGCAGGGAAGACCACCCTCATTAATCTCTTGATGCGATTCTATGATGTTTCTGGCGGAGCGATCAAAATTGATGGCATCGATATCCGTCATCTTAGCCGACATAACTTGCGTCAGCATATCGGCATGGTTCTTCAAGATGCCTGGCTTTATACAGATAGCGTCCGCGAAAATATCCGCTTTGGAAATTTAGAAGCAACCAACGACCAAGTAATCAAAGCCGCGCAACTCGCTAATGTCGATCATTTCATTCGAACCTTGCCTGGTGGCTATGATATGACTATCAATGAAGAGGCCAGCAACATTTCTCTCGGTCAAAAACAACTCATGACCATTGCTAGAGCCATTATCAATAATCCCGATATTCTTATCTTAGATGAAGCCACCTCCTCAGTCGATACCCGTTTAGAGCAACTCATTCAAACTGCCATGGATCGTATCATGGAAGGCAGAACTAGCTTTGTAATTGCACATAGACTCTCCACTATCCGAAACGCTGATAAAATCCTTGTGATGAACCATGGCACTATTATCGAGCATGGTACCCATGACGAACTCATGAAAAAAAATGGTTTCTATGCCGATCTTTACAACAGCCAATTTAAAAAATAATAAAAAAGAGGCTCCCTCATCCTAATCAGTGAGAGACACCCCAAAAGTTGGAGTTCGTTTTTATTAAGCAAATAGTTGAGTAGTATGTTTTCGATACTCAATCAGAAACATGCCACTCAATTTTTCTTTTATTCGATTAGGATTGTAGTGTTGAATATAATCTGTTATTTTTTGTTCTAATGGTTCATAAATTAATAAGGGATCTCTATAGTACATTTCTTGCTTTAAAATTCCAAAATTTTTTTCATTGGCAAGTTATCAAAGCAACCCTTTCAAATCCCAATCATCATCAAAAATTTTGGCGATATACACCGATTCTTCACCACTTATTCCGCAAATCAGCTTGACTTTAAGACTTCCCTAGTCAAATTGTCAAAGACTACTATCTGTTAACAAACCTTTTTAACTACTCTGCAATAATATCTACTTCCGTTCAAGCTAATCTAACTTACAATCAGCTTCTGACCTTTTACCTTAACTTCCTACTGACTTAAAAACTCCTTGCAGGTTAGTTCGATATTGATTCCATTAGGTCACCAAGCACAACATATCCCATAAAAATAAGTGTTGCGCAAAAAAGCCTCTATCCACAGATAGAGGCTCTCAATTATTAAACACTAATCTTTTCGTTGACTTACTTGAAACAAACCACCCATCGCAACTAATGCACTTCCCATCAATACTAAGCTACTGCCGATCGCTCCTGTCTGTGGTAAAGTGGTTTTTGTTTTTTGCTCTTGCTGAGGTTGTGGCGTTGGCGTTGGCTTTGACTCTGGCTTTGGCTCTAGCTTTGGCTCTAGCTTTGGTTGTGGCGTTGGCGCTGGTTGTGGTGTTGGCTTTAGCTCTGGCTTTGGCTCTGGCTGCGGCTCTAGCTTTGGTTGTGGCGTTGGCGCTGGTTGTGGCGTTGGCGCTGGTTGTGGCGTTGGCTTTAGCTCTGGCTTTGGCTCTGACTGTGGCGTTGGCTTTGGCTTTGGCTGCGGCTCTGGCGTTGGCTCTGGCTGCGGCTGTGGATTTGTTTTTTCTTTTACTGTTACTGTCGCTTGTTTTGTTGCGGCTGCTCCTTTGCTATCAGTTACTTTATATGTAATTTTATATGTACCGACTTTGTTGTTGTCAAAGCCTCCTTTGTCTATTACAACTTTATCTTTTAAGTCACCGTCTTCTTTGTCTGTTGCACTTATTATTAGGGATTTTAGGTCTAGTGTTTTGCCTACCATTATTGCTTTGTCAGCTACTTCTAATTGCGGTGCTTCGTTTAGGGGAGATAGAGGTTTTATGCTAGTAAATTTCCATGTTCCTGTGAATGTTAAATCTTTATCTTCTACTGTTTGCTCTTTAGGATCATATCCTAGGAATGTCCATTTTCCTCCGTCTACTGATATTTCTTTTTGTTTTGGTTCTTCTGGAGTTATTTTTTCGCCTTTTTTATATGTTTTTTCATCTTTTGGTAGTAAGTTTGTTACTTCCACTGGTAAGTTTTTGCCATCTTCTGATTTAAAATTATAGTTTACTTTATGTTTTAATAAAGCATTAAAGTCTGCAATTATTCTTGTTTTTTTGTCACTACTATCTAAAAGACCAACTGTAAATTCTTGTTCTTCTTTTTCGTTATAGTATGGCTCTTCTAAATTTTTTGATTTTAAAATATATTTTCCTGGTTCTAAATAAAGAAGATTATTTTTTTCGTAATAGCCTTGATCGTTTATTGTAGTTTTTTTCATCATTTCTTCTATTACATTTATAGTATCTTCTTTTTCATTCGCACGAGAATAATTAGGTTTAATAGCAGATTTAACTAAAACCTCTTTATTATCTTCTACACGGTAAAGATCAAAACTATTATCTAAAGGAGTTTTTTTATCTTCTTTAAATTGACGAGCAACAATTTCTGTTGGGATAGCTCTGTAAGTTATATAGTAATGTTTTGTAGTCAACATATTTCTATCTTTATCATAACCATAAGTTAAATAATGATTACCTTTTTCTTTCGTTGTGGCGTCATCTTTTTTAAATTCTTTTGTTTTTGGCTTATCTATATCATTATCACAGTAAATATATCCTGGAATTGTTTTTGCTTTTAACTCTTCTAAAGTAGGTCTTTTTATACTTTTTCTTTCATCTTCTTGATAGGACAATAAAGGAGTGGAAAATCTAGCTCTGTAAACTGGATTATTTCCAAAAAGAGCTTTATCTGTTTTAACAATCTTAAGCATATCTTTTAAATCAAGTTGTTTAAAAGGTTCATTAGAAAAAGAATTTTTATCTTTTTCACTTCTTTCTTTTAGAGGTGAAGATAGTTTTTGCTTTGTTAATTTTCTATAACTACTATCATCTACAAAGTGAAAATCTGCATCTGCAGAAGTTACAAAAAATTTAACTATAGTATTTCCTTCTCCATATCTATTTATATAACAAACTTGCGATAGTGCATCGTCTTTTTTAGTTACTTGATAGCTAACTCTGACAAAGGCACGAGTTTGCTTTGGATTTACTTTAAATTTAGTTTCCTCTTTTAAATCTTTACCAATATTTTTTTTATTTACCGAAAGCTCAAAAGGTGTTGCAGCGTATTTCCCGTCATTAAAAGTTATTTTGTTATCATTATCTAAAATATTATAAGCATGCCATACCGGTCCAACTTGTGCTTCTGCAAGATCTACATTTCTTTTTGGTAAAAATATAAAGTAATCAACTGTTCCTTCTTGTGTATGCCAATCTACATATTGCACACCTATTAATGTTAATTGTTTGGTATCTTTTCCTTTTGGGTTAAAGTTTTTTCCTTTTGGAGTGAAATAAAGTTTTACTTTATCATCTTTTTCTTTTTCAGCTTTTTGCAATTCTTCATCTGAAAAAACTTCTGGATATAGATTTTCTAAAGTTTTTTCATTCATAAGGTCATAATAGCCTTCTTCATCTTTAGTCAAAGGATTAGTTTTGTTTTCATGACCTGTCGTACGGTTATTTTCTGGTTCATTCTTTAACTTATTATCTTTAGTCAAAGGATTAGTTTTGTTTTCATGACCTGTCGTATGGTTACTTTCTAGTTTCTTATTATCTTTAGCCACAGTGTCAGCGTGAACAAGTGTCGCTTGAGATAGAGCCATCCCACAGGACAAAAATCCAATCACACCCACTGCAACTACAACTGACACGAGATGTTGTCCGAACTTACGCAAACTATAACGATTAACTTTCTCATGTTGCATAAGCTAACCTCTTTTCTAAAAATCACTTTTGAGTACAGCCATTATATCAAAAAAAAAAAAAAAAGCAATACTTTTCAACTTCACCCTTCTATTTCGTTAGGTTTCATTTTTTAGCGATTACTTCTTTATCTGATGTAAAAATGATCCATCAGCGTCCCTTTATTCTCATTTCATCTCTTATCAAAAAAAGACCTGATGCCTTTCCATCAAGTCTTCAATTACGCTCATTGCAATACTAATGTTTTGAACGCCCAATCTCCAATAATGAGTCCCTCGAAGATCCTTATCCATCAAATCTCAACCTTGATAAGCAACCGTTGGAGAAGCAGGGGATTCAGCCAGAGCTTCAACAACAGCTGAAAAATGGCGTATCCGTTTTTGCATCCAACCTGTGAAAGCACATTTTTTCCGTTCACTCTTTTCCTAGTTTTCTTCGCTAAAACAGATAAGTTAATCGCTCTTGACCCATTGCTCAGCAATTCTAAAAAAGATTCAAGTTTTGTTGATCAAGATCGCCCTTTAATTGTTTCACCTGTAAGCGATGGTTCACAGTGGCTGAAATTAACCGATAGGCGAGAGAAAAAACAGGCACACTCAATAACATTCCTGTCAATCCAAAATAAGCGCCCCCTACTGTCACCGCAACCAGTGTCCAAATTCCTGGTAGTCCAACACTACTCCCGACTACTTTAGGATAGATCACATTTCCCTCAAATTGCTGTACCACAATCAAAAATAAAAGAAAAAACAGTGCCTGAGTCGGGCTATCCACCACGATTAAAAGCGTCCCAATAGCCGCTGCAAAGAAAGCTCCAAAAATCGGAATCACTCCCATCGCACCTGAAATCGCTGCGATCGTTAAGGCGTGTGGAAAGGAAAAAATCAACATCCCCACAAATACCAATCCCCCCAAAATCGCACCTTCTAACACCTGCCCGCTCACAAACTTCGTAAAAATTCGATGACTCTCTTTCCCGACATTCACCAAATAATTGGCCCAAGGAAGACTGAACCACGCATAAATACATTTCTTAGCCTGTAAAATAAGCGTTTCCTTTCCTGCTAACATGGTAATAGCGAAGACAAATGCGATGAAGCCGTTAAACAAAGACGTCACAACCCCATAAGAGATCGAAAAAATACTTCCTATGAAGTCTGTCAGTGTTCCTTGAACCCAAGCCACTATTTGTTGAACAAGGCTACCCAGATCAATATCCATTTGCTGAATCGAGATCAACCATTCTGGGTGCCTATCAATCCAGCTTAGCACCTTCCCCATAAATCGACTCAACGTCACTGGAACTAATTGAACAAAAGAGAAAATCGTTTCTTGAAAATCAGGCAAAACCAAGAAAATCAAGAAATATAACAGGCAAAAGATCCCCATCACCGCTAACAAGATACTAAGTGCACGAAGAAGTCCCCGCCTTTTTTGAAACCAAGCTAACTGATTCAACCGTGTTTCAATGCTATTGACAGGAATAGATAAGATAAAAGAAAGCCCCGCTCCCCATAAAAAAGGACTGACTACTTCCACCGCATGGTGCACAGATCGACCTACAAGGTTCAAATGGGTCAAACTCCACCACCCCAAAAGTAAACCGATACTCACTGCCAATAAGTGGCGCCAATGTTTTTCAATTTGCATACTAAGACCCCTTCCTAATAACGTCGCATCCAAATCGAATCAATAAAATGCTTCTTACATTTATGGATGACAATATCTGCCCGATCTCTAGTAGGCAAGATATATTCTTCTAAATTAACCAAATTCACTTCTTTCCAAGTTTTCTTAGCATGAGCCATAGCTTGTTCATACGACATGCCTGCAGACACTTGGTGGTAGCGCTCAGGCTCCCTTAAAGCATATTCGCGAAGTAACGCATATCGCTCCATATACCACTTTTCAATCAAAGAGGTTTCTGCATCCACATAAATCGATAAGTCCGCATATTCTCCAATAAAAAATTGATCAGGCCCCATAATTTGAAGGACATTGATCCCCTCTACAATTAAAATTTCTGGAAGAGGAATCTCAAGAGATTCTTTCACTCGATCGGCAATATCATGAGAATATTGAGGAATCTTCAAATAAGGCATATTGGTCTTAACATCTCGCATAAAGGCTTTTAATTCAGCCATATCATAAGATTCTGGAAAACCTTTGCGGTTCATAATTCCCAAAGTCTCCAACTGCTTATTAGGAAAAAGAAAGCCATCCGTTGTCATCAATTCCACTCTTAAGGCGGGAAAACATTGGGAGAGAAAAACTTTTAGCAATCGAGCTGTTGTACTCTTTCCCACAGCAACACTCCCTGAAACCGCAATAATGAAAGGCGGAACGGTATCAGAAATCCCTAAAAATTGATTTCTATCCTCCATGAGTCTTTGGTATTTTTTAAAATAAATCGCAATTAACTGACTCAAAGGCTGATAAATATCATTGGCATCTTCTAAGGTCAAATGGTCATTCAAAGATACCAAGCGTTGCAACTGCTCATTGGTCAAATTGATAGCGACAGGAGGTGCAACCTTTTGCCGATATTTCCGCCATTCTTTGCGGTCAATCACATGGTACGAATACTTGCCCTTCATTTTTTCCTTCTTTCTTTTTCTTCCATTGTAGGATGAGGTAGGCATGCAACTCTTCACCCGCCATAAAGAAGTGCTGACTCGTCACATCATTAGTCTCTACACCTTCTTTTCTGGTGTAGACTTCTGACTGATCTCCCAAATGATATTCTCGTCGATAAACTACCTTTAAATTTTTCAAGGTATGGCTTTTGATAAAAGACTCGCCCAATTGTTCAAAAGCCCAGTCTATGTACACCACATTGTTCATATGTCCATTGTGGTCAATCTGCTCTTCCCCCACCAAGTAGGACATTTTCTTTCCCTCTGAAAGTCCTGGAAGAGGAGGAAAAGCCGGTTTCTTCACCCGAATTTCCACTGCACAAGGGAAGCAAAGACGAAGTAAATCTGCCTTCAAGCGTTGGATTTTCCTCGTTTGAAAATTAATCAAACCAAAGCATATTGTTGCTTCCACCAACACCTCATTACCACTCATCAAAGAATATCCACGCTCAACTAAGATCCGATTAAAGCCTTTCACCCAAGTCTTAACAGATACTTCATCTCCTGCTTGAGGCAAGCGAATAAAAGAAAGATGGTTTTGAATAATCACCCAGACATTCTCACCAACAAAATCCATTACCCCTTCTTCCCTCAAGCGTCTATCATGTGTCTTTGAAGCTAGCAACAACAACTTAATCAGAGCTGACATCGTTATTAGGCCACCCTTTGTACATTGCTCTTTCCGAATGACGTCTTTGTGAACATAAGATTCCGTAACTGCCATTTCTGAACCTTCCTTTTTCTAAAAATAAAATTTGTTAGCTTTTCCTATTATAGCATCTTTCCCCATTTTCCAAAGCATTTCATAATTATCTTTTTTGGGGCGAATTAGTAGTCTTTTATGATGATTTTTTTTATAATAACTATAGAAATTAGATAGAAAGTTGGAAAATCATGGAAATTACCTTAACTGATCAAGCTGTGCAATTTTTTGAAAAAGATATGGGACTAAAAGAGGGTCAAGCGGTACGTTTTACCTCTAAAGTTTATGGAAAAACCAATATTCACGAAGGTCTTTCTGTTATGACTCAACTGGCGCAACCAAAACGGCCCCTAATCACTACACAGATCAATGGTGTCACCTATTTCGCAGAAGAAGCGGATGCTTGGTTCTACTCTGGTCATTCCCTCAATGTTGACTACAACCCCAATAAGGAAAGTATCTTATTCCGATTCGAAAATCCAGCTTAACACGCCTCGCCAAGACTTTTAAGCTTCACTAAAAGTCTAGCGCTATGAAGGATCATATATCCTCAAGCGTTAGACTTTTTTACTTCTCGAATAAATCCACTCATGCAGCTACTTCAATGAGGCTTTTAAGCTTTCCTTCTTGATGCAATAGCCTGTTCAGCCAACTAAAAAGGTTATTTTATGGATTTCTTCTCTTCCCTATTAGGCAAATAGCCTTCCTTATGCTAAAATAGGAACAGTAATCTGAGTGAAAATAACAAAAAGGAGAATATTATGATTTTTAAAATAATTTACCAAGAAAATCCCAAAGAACCCCCTTTACGGGAGAAAAGTAAGGTACTTTATGTCGAAGGTACCGATATGATCACCGTTCGCAAGCAATTACGAGAAAACACCCCCTATCTCGTGGAATATATCCAAGTCCTAGATGAAGCCCATCTTGCTTACGAGCAACAAGATCCTGATTTCAAACTCACGGAGTTTTCTCATTGATGGCTTTTGAAGTCAGACCAGATGAAGTTTATGTTTTTGCCATTGGGGGTCTAGGAGAGATCGGCAAGAACATGTATGTCGTCCAGTACCAAGACGAAATCATTATCATGGACAATGGGGTGAAGTTTCCAGATGATGATCTTCCAGGAATCGATTATGTGATCTCTGACTATTCCTATCTCATTGAGAACCAAGAAAAGGTCAAGGGAATCTTTATCTCCCACGGACACGAGGACCACATTGGAGGCATCCCTTGGCTTCTCAAACAAGCAAATTTTCCAATTTATGCTGACCGCTTAGCCTCTGCACTCATTGAAGCCAAGTTGGAAGAACATGGTCTCCTCAAAGAGACCGAACTTCACGTTGTCAATGACGACGATGTGATTCCCTTTGATCAGGTAGAAGTCAGCTTCTTTACCGTGAACCACTCGATTCCAGAAGCATCTGGGATCATTGTTTCAACCCCCGTGGGTAAAATCGCTTTTACGGGAGATTATAAGTTCGACTTCACTCCGATCGGTCGTCAAGCTGACCTGCAAAAAATGGCCCGCTTAGGAGAAGAAGGGCTTCTCCTTCTCTTAGCAGACTCTACTAACTCAGAAGTTCCTGGATGGACCATGTCTGAACATTACGTCAAAAATTCACTCAGAGAAATTATGACCCCGATAGAAGGACGGATTATCTTCGCTTCCTTCGCTTCCAATATCTCGCGCCTTACTGAAGCGATTGATATTGCGGTAGCCACCAACCGTAAAATTACGGTCTTTGGACGTTCCATGGAAAATAACTTCCAAAATGCCCAAGAAATTGGATACTTCAACATTCCAGAAGGAACCTTTATTGAACCGAACCAAATCAATGATTATCCAGATAACGAAATCATGATTATGTGTACGGGCTCCCAAGGTGAGCCACTCGCTGCTCTTAGCCGAATTGCGAATGGTACCCACCGTCAAGTCTCCATTCATCCGACAGATACCGTCGTCTTCTCTTCCTCCCCTATTCCAGGGAATTATTCCAGCGTGAATAACCTGATCAACCGTCTACTTGAAGCAGGGGCAGAAGTCGTCCACGGGAAAATCAATAACGTCCACACTTCTGGACATGCAACCCAAGAACAACAAAAATTAATGCTTCGTCTCATGAAGCCAAAATTCTTTATGCCTGTCCACGGTGAATACCGGATGCTCTGTATCCACGGTGAAACGGCTCAAGCTGTCGGCATTCCTGAAGAAAATATTATTATCCATGATAACGGTCAGGTGGCTGCCCTCAGCAAAAACTCCTGGAGAGAAGCCGGTCGCGTCCCAGCAAGTGACGTTTATGTCGATGGCGCGGGGATTGGCGATATCGGGAATATCGTTCTTCGCGACCGCCATAACCTAGCAGACAATGGTATTCTCATTGTCGTTGTGACAGTAGACTTCAGTAACAATGAACTCGTCGCAGGTCCTGATATTGTTTCCCGCGGATTTATCTATATGAGAGAATCTGAAGACCTAATTAAAGATGCCCAAAAAGTCATCCAAACAACAGTGATTGGACACCTTAATTCCGGAAAGAATGTCAATGAAAAGATTTTGCGAGATAGTATTCAAAACTCACTCTATCCTTTCATTCACAAACGGACGAAACGAAGCCCAATGATCCTACCTGTGATCATGACGGTCTAAAAAACACCAAAAGGCACCTCACTTGAAGTGAGATGCCTTTTTCTATACAACCCCATCCTCTCTTTCACTATAAAAAAGCAGTAGCCTTAAATGAAGTGCCCCCAAAAAGTTAGATTTTTAGTCCAACTTTTGGAGGCACTACAAAACCACTGTTTTTTCTTATTCAAATATTACCGAACTTTAGCGAGTGACCCCATAGGATCCCATGGTTTCAGATGAACAGGTTCTTGTTCATAAGCCTTGGTCAACTCTTCGCTCACATAGCGAGCAGGAACTGTGATTTGGAAGGTATAGTCATCGAACCATTCGTCAGACATGGAGAAGATCCCTTCATCTCCAACATCCTTCCCCCAAGAGTTTTCAACTTTCCAAGTAAGTGGTTTGCCGTTAGCATCGAGATCTACGCCAACAAGAACCATCGCATGAGTCAAAAGACTAACACTGTAGTCCAAGCGTTCAGCCTTAGACAAGGTATAGCCTTCACCTAAAGTTTGATCATAACGATACATCTCTGCATCCAATAAGCCTAACTTCCGTTCACTCATCTTACCTACATCGGATCCAAACCAAACAGGATGCCCATCCTTGATTGCCCGAATAGCAGTGGCCTTGAGGTCTTCGATAGGAACGTTTAAATATTTAACAGGTTCTGCTTCTGCAATAGACCCCAAATAATCCACAGTATAGGTTTTCCCATAAGGCTTATCTGCAGTTGGCGCATTCAAAAGAGAAATCATGTGGTCCACTTCTAAGGATGAATATTTCTGGAAGAATTCTTGTGGCGTAATATCTTCAATTCGATGGAATTGATCGTCCTTATCTCTGTATTGATAAGTAAAACGAGTAGGCACTTGACCTAAAGCTTTAACAAGCAATTGATAGATAAAGTACAGCTGTTCGTCCCGTTTCGCTTCCAATTCTTCTCGACTGGCTCCCTTTTCATGCAATTGACGTAAACGAGCCGCAAATTCTCTCAACTTGGTAGCTAATACGGTATCTAATTCACGCGTATTGGAAGAATGATAAGTTTCTGGCATCACAGATTTAGGAACAGATCCATACTTCTTCAAAATGCCTGCAAACATTTCCCATTGTCCCCCATCTTCACATGGGGTTTGAAGAAGATGCCAGACTAAACGGGAATCTAAGTCTTCTTCTACTGTATCAATGATAGAAGTTAAGAAAAAGTTTGATTTTTCTAATTTATCCCAAAAAAGAGTGTAACTTTGAGAAAATTCAAAGGTTTTAAGCTGTAACTTCTCCATAGTGAGAACACGCGCTGTATTTAAAGCCGCAAACATCCAGCAGCGTCCACTTTGTTTTTGATTGGTAATCTTGCCACGTTCCGTTTCTTCTGAAAAGACAAAATCATGGCGTTGACGAACTGCATAATTCACACTGGCTTTGTTAATGCCGACTTCTCGAATGGCATGCTCACTTGCTGCATTCGAAGGATCAGCTTGATATTTTTGATGAAATTCTTGAATTAACTTTTGATCAATCATCGCATTCGCTTCTTTCTTTTGAAATTATCCGATAATACTCCTATTATACACTATCTCTGTTCCAATCGGAAAAATAAATTTTCTCCTTCGCATAAGCTAAATTCTGCATTCACTAAAAAGCCGACAGTCTCTGATGAGAGCTGTCGGCTTTAGTAATCCATTCGTTAGAAAAGACGTTTTTTATTCTTCAATTTCTGTATTGTAGTAAACGTTTTGAACATCGTCATCGTCTTCTAACTTGTCAATCAAGGTCATGAAAGTCTTCTTCTTGTCTTCTGGAAGAGGAATCATGGTCTTAGGAACCATAGTTAATTCAGAAGTTGCTAGTTTGTAGCCCTTTTCTTCTAAAGCATCACGTACAGTTCCAAAATCACTAGCCTCTGTATAAATCTCAAAAACTTCTTCGCTCGTCTTTAAGTCTTCTGCTCCTGCTTCAATGACATCTTCAAACATGGTGTCTTCATCCACGTCTAAACCTTCCCGTTCAATCGCTAAATATCCCTTTCGTTCAAACATGTAGGCCACAGATCCACTTTCACCAAGGCTACCACCGTTTTTGTTGAAGATAGTACGCACATTAGAGAGCGTCCGATTAGTATTATCAGTCAAAGTTTCTACAAAGACCGCAATCCCATTAGTACCATAACCTTCATAAGTCACTTCGTTATAGTCTTCTCCACCTGCAGAACTGGATCCCTTGTCAATCGCACGTTGCGAATTGCTCTTTGGCATGTTAGCCGCTTTTGCCTTGTCCATTACCATCCGAAGCGCTGGATTAGCATCAGGATCAGGGCCACCTTTTTTCACGGCCATATAGATCTCCCGTGATAATTTTTGGAAGATTTTGGCACGCTTAGCATCTTCTACCCCTTTGGTATTTTTAATCTTACTCCATTTATTATGTCCCGACACGGCACATACCTTCTTTCGTTTATGATATTCTACGACAATTCATTTTATCAAATTATTCCCTATCTAGCAACCATCCATCCAAAAAAGTAGGAGGAGAGAAGATGCCCTTTATAAAAACTTCCAGCCTTTTTATGCAGGGTTACTTCTTATCCCCAAAAGACGCAATAAGCTTTAAAGCGCCTCCTTGTTCACCCTTTTTCCTTTTTTGTAGACAGCCTTATCCTTTTCTTGGACAGCTAAAATATCTTCCAAGGGATTCCCTTTCAAAATGAGAAAGTCTGCTATTTTTCCCGCTTCTAAAGTTCCATAGTCTTGATCAATACGCATCAACTGAGCAGAATGATAGTTCGTCATTAAAGCTTCAAAAGGTGTTCGGCCTAGCTTAGTCACCATCAGCTCCAATTCCCCTGCCGTCTCCTCTAAACCGTTGCAAGGCGTCCCAGCATCCGTGGAGAGCGTAATTGGAATTCCTGCATCCCACACGCGATTAATATTCACGATAAAATCTTCCCACACTACTTTTGACTGCTCGATCTGGTAATCTCGGATCTCTTGTCCTCCTCTACCGATAATTCCCCAACAAGCAGAGAGTGTCGGACTAACAAAGATGCCCTTATCTAGCATCGCTTGAATATCTTCATCATCGGGATAAACACAATGCTCCACTGAATCTACTCCTGCTTCAATGGCGTTCTTGATGCCTGCAGAGCCTTGAGCATGCGCACAAACCAGTCGCCCCTTATGGTGGGCTTCTTCAACAGCTACCTTCATCTCCGCCACAGAGAGTTGCGGTTGCGTCATATAGTCATCTCGACTCATGACCCCGCCAGACGCCATTAGCTTAATATTTTGAGCGCCATTTTTCATACCGAGTCGGATTGCATGCCGCATCTCATCTTCAGAATCAACTAAAAATGAGAAATTCGGACTATCTCCATGCCCCCCTGTCATCGAATAGGCACGCCCTGAAGGCATAATTTCAGGAACATCTTCTAACTCTCCGCTAGCCGCTAATTTTGAGAGCGTAATATCGATGTCAAAGCGAGAACCGCATTCCCGAATATAAGTCACCCCCGATAGCAGCCCCTGCTTTAAATGCTTGACCGCTAATACAGTAGCTGCGATCACATTGTTATGTAAACCAGAATCCATTTTTAAAGGATCTAAGGTGATATGTGTATGAGCATTGATCAGTCCAGGCATGACATAATGGGCGTGGAGATCTACCCTTTTCTCACACTTTCCCTCAAACTCTCCCTGCCCTCTCTCTACAATACGTCCACTCTCCTCATCTACTAAGAACCAAGCTTCTTCCAATATTTTTTCTTGAACCCCATCAAAGAGATTTCCATGTTCATATAAAGTCAGCATGTGGATGCGCCTTCTTTCATTTCTCTGTTGAGCGTATTCTACCATACTTTTCTTCTGTTCACCTTTTAAAAAGCGAGCCCCTACCTAACGCTCAATAATAATGATTGAACGCCAGGTTTCTCTGCCTTTCCTTATTTGTTTTTATCTTCTAAATAATGATAAATCGCTTGAGCCACACCCGATTGATCGTTACTTGCCGTAGTATAATCTGCACTTTCTTTGACCATATCGATAGCGTTTTCCATCGCTACACTCACTCCGCTAGCTTTTAAAAGCTCTAAGTCATTCGCTTGATCGCCGATCGCCATCACTTCCGATAGATCGATCTGGACTTGATCGAGGACGCATCGAAGTCCTTGAAGCTTGTTAGCCTTTGGGTTGAGGATTTCTAATAAAATAGGTTCAGAACGTACAATGTGATAGGTCTTAACATCTGAGGGTTCTAACTGACTTTCCACCTTATCCAATAATTCCTCCTTTTGACAAATCACCACTTTATCAAAGGAGACATCGCCTAACAGATCTTCTTGGTGAATAATTTTAGGAATACGAGAAGTTGGCAAGTTATAATAGAGCGATGGATACGGTGACCAGGCTGGATCAATGGTGTAAATATGCCGAGAATCCACCACATTTAGCGGAACATCTAACCGCTTACAGAAAGAAAGCCAATGTTGAATATCCTCTCTTCCTAAAGCAAACCGACCAATCGTTTCTCCAGATAAGTTTTGAATGTTAGCGCCGTTATTAGTTACGACATAACCGCTTTGGACGCCTAACTGATCGGCAAAAGATTTGGTTAAAGGATAAGGCCGTCCCGTACAAAGAACAATCTGACAACCTTTTTTCTGAGCATACTTTACAGCTTTAATATTTTCTTGATCAATTTCTGAATTACTGTTTAAAAGCGTTCCGTCTAAATCAATAGAAATCAGCTTAATCATAGCGAATTGTTTCCTGCCTCTCTAAGTCTTTTTTGTTTTACCGAGTTGGTCCTCGAGTGAAGAATTTAAAATCTCATAAATAATATAAATCTCCCAATCAGAGATTTCAATACGATAGAACTGTTCCAATGGATAAAGAATCGTCTTCAAATATGAAAAGAAAGGTTTTTCATTCAAATTCAATTGATCAATCGCCACAGGAAGGGGCAAATCATTCGTGGAGAGAATCACCCGTTCCATCATCAAGGCCAAGTGCATCGCTAAAGTAAATTTCAGTTTAGGGGACATAACCACTTGAAAGCGCGTTTCAATTTTAGAAATGACTTCACCGACCTGATTAATGATCACCTTAGGATTCAAAAACTCTAACCGCGAAGATAATCCAGAGATGGAGAAGAATTTTAAGAGATCTGTGAAAAGATTTTGACGATTGACCGCATTAATAAAATCTTCCATCATCGACAAGGCTTCTGTCGAATCACTTTCCAAAATTTCAAGAAGATTGATAGCCGTCACCTTTTCTTGGCTATTAAAAGGCGTCGTCGTCAACAAGAACCGTGTCGAAGCAAAGTAATCCTTATCCACTTGTCGTTGATTAAACAAACTTAACAGATCATTATATTCCATCACAATAATTTTCATTGTTGGTGGCACATATTTCTTGAAAATGTCTGCCAGAGCTTGTGCTAACTCTACTCCAGAAATAGAAGAAATAATAATATTCTCCTGAATTTCAAACCCTTCAAAGAACTGAACTTCCGGGTGAAAACGGGGTCCAATATTTTCTACAAATTCACTCACTTCTCGATGACTGTTGAGATGATTTCCCAAATCCAAAGCAAGTGCGGTCGTTAACTGATTAATCACAAAAAGCTCGCCTTTAATATGAGGTTTTAATCCTTTATATAGCTGAGTCAAAGACCCCATATCCACCAACATCATAATACCTGACAAACTCTCATGATCAATTAACCATTCTTTAACTTTTCGGATAATATCATGTACAGAAGCAGAGAGGGGCATATTAATAGCATCATAAATATAGGCCCCATTAAGTTGGTTTGACACTTTTTGAATGCTCGAAGCCGTACTATCTCCGTGAGCAACCAATAGGCAATGATACCTTAATTTTTCATCCACTTCGCCTAACAATAAGAGCGCCAACAGCCATAGCACTTCTGTTCCGCATCCATTTTCTTCTTTTTGCGTAATTTCTTTGGCTAAGGAATAAGTACGTGGTGCTTGAGTTTTTAACTTTTTAGCAATCTGGCTTAAACAAGGAAGATTCTTCAGTAAGGCTTGATAACTCACATAAAAGTTCAAAACCAATACCATCTCTGGATTGATAATATCTCTTCCCAAAACAGCAACAGAACTCTTCTTCAAACTCTGTATCAATTGTTTTTGTTTAAAAATTACAGAAGTATCCGAACGAACCGGATGATCTTGCGCATAGCTCATCAAATCCGACTTAATCTGGTAGAGAGACTCTCCCCCTAAAATTTTAACAAATGTTTCATAGAGTTGATCGACATAAACTTGAATAATAGGCTGTTTCTTCAAAGAACTATCAATCAATAGAGCTTCATCCATTCTTTCTTCATCACTCTCAATATACAATTTATCCGAAGCTTGATGATGTTGAAGTGATTCTGCACACAAGAGCTGAATCTCATTAGATAGACTTCCTATATTTCCTGCATATTGCCGGTTAAATAACTGATGAAAGCATTTTTTATCAATCTGGATAGATTTTCCTAGCCGGTCACTTTCTTTTCTAAACAGAGCTTCAACAATAGCTACACGTTCTTCATAAGGTCTTTCATGAAAATCTGGTAATTCAATCGTTAGAGGTATCCGACGATAAAAAGTCGGTAACAAAACTTTATTAGGATCTTCACTCGTGGCAAATAAGACACGTACCTTTGAAAAAGTTCGTTCATGCTCTTCACCCAGTGGTCTGAAATATCCTTTATCTAAAAATTGGAAAAGTTTCTCTTGATTTTCATAAGACAAGCGATGCACTTCATCTAGGAAGAGAACTCCTTGATCTGCCCGTTTTAAAATGCCCTCTCGATCACGATCCGCTCCTGTAAAGGCTCCTTTAACATATCCAAATAAAAGAGAAGACATCAACTCTGGGTTGTTGGCATAGTCTGCACAGTTAAAAACAACAAATTGTTCAGACATCGATTGGCCGGTCATCGACAAATAATCATAAACTAATTGCGCCAAAAAGCTTTTCCCAACTCCAGAATTTCCATGAAAAAGAATGGGCAATCCTAATGGTGGATAATTAACAGCCGATACAATTTGACGAATGGAATCTTTTAGCGAGCCATTTTTTCCAATAAAAGGTTGGAAGGCTCGATCGTCAAAAGAAGATACAGCTTGTTCTGTTTGATAAGTTTCTTTATCTATTTCTTCTAACTTTAAAAACCATAAAACGGGACGTCCACTCGTTTTTTCAATTTTTCCAGCTTTTAACAAAGTGTTTAAATAATTCGATGTTAAAGAGCGACTCTTACCAATGGCTTCACTCAGTTCACTAGTTGTCATTGGACGTTTAGTTTGGATCAAAGTGTGCAGTAAATTGCGTTGCATACTTTCTTTCATATCGTTCATCCTATCTTATAAAAAAGAGTCTGAGAATATAACTCAGACTCTATTAAACAACAAATTAATGGATTAGACAACTCCTAAAAATCCTAATAGGACACAAACTACGATAATTCCTAGCATTACCCAGTTCACATTTACGCGTTTGTTCCGGATTAACCAAAAGGCTAATAAGGTAACTAGTAAAGGAACAAGCCCAATAAATAATTGATCTAAATACTTTTGAATCATAATTGGGTCCTTGGCACCTTTAACAGCCACTTTAAGAATAGTCTTAAACTTAACATGAGAAGCTGTCATAGAGCCTACCATCATTAAACCTAAAGTACTGGACGCTTTCGTAATAATCTTCATTGCGCCACTTTCATAGACTTTCTTTATAAAGTTGGTTCCTAAGGAATACCCTACATGAAGCATATAGTAATGAATAATAAACGCTGGGATATTATATAGAAGAAGGAAAACCAAAGCTCCTAATGGAGAACCAGTTGCAGCGATAGAGATCCCGATCCCAGCTGCAATAACCCGTAAAATTCCCCAGAAGAAGGAATCCCCGATACCAGATATTGGCCCCATTAAGGAAGTCTTAACAGCTGTAATGGAACTTGGATCAAACGTTCCATCGCTTTCAGCATTTGTTTTTTCCATTGCAGCGACAATCCCTGTTATCAAGTTATTTAAGTGCATCGTTGCATTATACCAAGTTGTATGCCGAACGAGAGCGTCTGCTTTTTCCTTATCTGTCTTATAGTAACGATTAATAACTGGAAGCAAGGTATACATCAACCCTGCAGCATGGTATTGATAAGCCCCTGTACGACTCATGTTAATGGTCCAAGACCTCCAGAACATGGATCGGAACATTTTCTTATCTTCGAGCTTTTCTTGTTCACTCTTTTGAATTTCTTGTTCAACTATTGATTTCATGAGAAAAAGTCATCCTCCTCTTGTTCTTGGCTATTGGCACTTCCAGCTTTGCTTTGGATGCCACTGGCAACGAGATCACTTAATTGAAGGTCACCTTGCGCCATCACTACACAAATAACAACCCCTAAGGATGCTACAGCAACAGCTGGTAATTTCAAATAAGCGGTTAAAATAAATCCGAGAAGATAGAAGATAGCCAATTTATTGTTCCACAATAATTTCATTAATAGGGCAAACCCAACAGCTGGAAGTAATCCGCCGGCAGCTTTTAACCCGTTCATGAGCTCTGGTGGAATATTATTCACTAATTGGGTAACAGGTTCGCTTCCTGCAAGAACCCCAATGAAAGAGATAGATGCAATAATGAAGAAGTAAACAACGAAAGTGAAATAATGTAAAAAGATAATTCCTTTTTGATTATTTTCACGTGCGCATTTATCAAGGAATGGTGCAAACACGTTCATTACCACATTCTTTAAAAACATAACCACAAAAGCAGCTAACATCCCAATAGGAATAGCTAATGTAATAGCGGCCTGTTGTTCAACATTAGAAATAATAGCAAATGTTACGGCTAAGGTAGTGGCTGTAACAGGTTCAGCAGAAATCACCCCACCAATATTTACATTTCCCATGAAAACAGCTTCTAAGGAGGCCCCAATTAAAATACCAGTGGTCATGTCTCCCATTAATAGGCCGGTCACTAAACCAACTACTAAAGGACGTTCAACCATACTTTGGCCTGTCATATAATTCAAGGCTGAGCAGACAAAGACCACTAAAAAGGCCATAATTGCGTAGTAAAGCATTATTTATTCTTCCTTTCTAATTTCAAAGGCCTTTCAAGCCTTCAGCTAAATCTTTTTGTCCGTTGCTTGGAAGTACTTGGTGATAAGATTTCACCCGTGTTAATTTCACTAAATTTTTGGCGGCTTCAAGTTCTACTGGATTTAATTGAACACTGTGGAAAGGAACGACTTTATCCTTAGGATCACTTTGATCAAAACGTCCAACATTCGCCACATTCACATCTTGTGTATCTTCTACTTGACTAGCCACTGCGTAAGCATCTGATACTTTATTTACAATCATAAAAATTTTCTTGTCTTTGGCACGTGGATCGTTACATACTTTAATGGCATCTTCTACTGTACGGATTAATAATTTTGCTCCTTCAGGAACTGCCATTTTCAAAGTCATCTGCATAATTTCATCTTGAGCGGCTGCATCATTGGCAACAATAATCAATGGTGTGTTTAATTCTTTTGTCCATACCACAGCCACTTGACCATGAATTAACCGGTCATCCACACGAATTTGTGTAATCATTTTCTTCGTCTCCTTTACTCCCTTTAATCAAAAAAATCATCTTCATCATCCGTCTGCGTTAAGCGAACAAGTTGTGGGTACGCTGTTTGAATTTGTTCATCAATCACTTCAGGCGTTATTTCACCTGGATAGAGAAGCAAACTCAATACCGTTCCTAAATTGACATTGCTTACAATAAAAACTTGCTCTTGTTTACCTGAACGCATGACCACATTAACTACTCTCTGGTTTACGCTTCCACCTAATAAATCAGTAAAGACGAGACCTTGATCGTCAGCTTGTAAGTCATCCACAAAAGCTTGAATTTGATCGGTATAGTCACTGTCATCCAAGTAAGCATTAATTACTTGAAGAGAGCTCCCTTGCCCTGTCAAAATGTCAATCGAACTTTGTAAACCTCCCGCAAACTTTCCATGTGAAGCTACTAAAATCTTTTTAGCCATCTCTAGCCTCCTTCCTTAAATTAAGTTATACTACTTATATATATGCAAGTTACGTGCCAAAAAAATGTTATTGAATGAGCAAACACTTTTACCGGTAAATAAAAATAGTGTTTAAAAACATAAACACTACTTTAAGGAGGCGCCTATGTCTATCAAACCGATCAATCAACAAACCCTTCAGCCTACTCTTACTCCCCACCAAAAGAAGAGGCTGATTCAATCTGCTCAAATTTTTCAAGCGGATCAAACGACTCTAGCAAATATTATTGATGCTCACTGCCAAGCCAATCCGTTCATTAAAGTAAAAAAATCTATTCCTTCTACTCCCACTTCTTCCTACTCATCAAAAGAAGACAGTGCTTGGGATCTTCATTTAACGGCTGCCGATCCCCTAACAACAGAAGAATACCTCCTCTTTCAGTTAAGAACCTTCGATTCAGTCACCCAAACTGCTTTAATCCAACTCATCCATCATTTAGATGACCAAGGCTATTTAAGAGAAGATTCACAAAAACTCTGTCATCTCTACGATTGGCAACCCTCTCAGTTTACACACTACCTCACCCTTCTTCAAAGCTTAAATCCTACCGGGATTGGAGCTCGTAACTTACAAGAATGTCTCATTCTCCAAGCCAACGCTCATCCTGAAGGGGATTTAGCAAGTACAATGTTAACTGACTATTTTCAAGAAATGGTGGCACATCAATTTGAAGTGATTGCTGATCTTACTCAGAACTCCCTGCACGCAGTCAAAGAATCTTTTCAACTTATTCAAACTTTTAATCCCTATCCTCTTACAGATACTCCTAAGGTCACCTCTCCACCACTTATTCCTGATCTGATCGTTTCTTATGAAGAGGATCGTTTCAACATTCAATGTGTGAATGACTACCTCCCTAATCTGTCCTTTAATCAATCTTATTTTAACCACATGCAAGATCTCAACACTGAAAAAGATTCCGAACTTACTGCTTATCTCAATCAACAGCGCGCAGATTATCAATGGCTCATCCATACGCTCGACGAACGAAAAGAGAGCCTCTTTCAAGTTGTCCAGACTATCCTCTCAATTCAAGGGGATTACTTCCAAGATAAGCAACCCTATCTCAATGTTCTTACCCAAAATCAAATCGCTCAAAAAATTCAAAAGTCCCCATCTACGATCAGTCGATTAATGCATCAAAAATATCTTCAATTCAACGGGCGTGTCTTTCCTCTTAATCATTGGCTCAGTCCTTCTCTTACCCAAGAAGGACCTTCCCTTAGTCTGGGGCACTTTAAAATAGAACTCCAAGCCCTTATCGCCAATGAATCGTCTTTTCATCCGCTATCCGATCAGGCTCTAACCAATCTCTTTCAGCTCAAAGGGTATTCCTTATCTCGTCGTGTTCTCACCAAATATCGACAACTTTTAGGCTTTCCCTCCTCTAGACAAAGAAAGAGAAAAAAACATTAATTTCTCCCACACAAAAACGCCCCCTCAAACCTTTAACGTTTGAGAGGGCGTATCTCTTTATCGATTATTCTTCGGCTTTAAATTCTTTTTGAGAATCTTCTTCTACCTTTTCTTCTACTTTTTCAGCTTGATCATCTACCACTTCAGCAACTTGATCTGCTTCTTCTCCTTCTTCAAGGCTCGCTTTCACTGCGTCTTTAGTATTAATGTAGGCTGTCTTAACCTCTTCAGTCGCCTGCTTCAATTGTTGATTAGCTACCTGCCCACTTTCTTGAAGTTGTTCTTTTAAATTATTGGCACTTTCTTGGAGGCTAATCCGAATTTCGTTAGCGGCATCATAAGTCGCTTCATAGAGATCGTTTCCTTTCTCTAAGGCGATGTCTGCGTAATCTCTGGCAGTATCTTTAAGAGTATTGGCTTGCTCATTCAGATCTTCACGCAATTCTCGCCCTGATTTTGGGGCAAATAACAAGGCTGTAATAGCTGCCGCTGTTCCCCCGATAATGGCTCCTAATAAGAAAGCTCCCGTATTATTTTTTGACATATCTTCTCTCTCCTTTTTTACTCGCCCAATGAGGGGCTATTTTTTCAAAGATTACCTTCGTTAAAAGGCTTTAGGTTTTGACTGTTTTTCAACTTTATTCATCCGATACTGTGCCTTGGCCAACTTAGCGAATTTTCGCAAAGTTCTCAGAGATGAGCCCATTTTTTGAATATTTTGTGAGTTTGTAGATACAGGATTCTCTTGAGACACTTCTTTGTGGACAGGGACCTGATCTATCCGCACATACCGCTCATTGGGAGCAGTAGGGGATGTTGTTTTTTGTTCTGTTTCAGAAGAAAAAACAGATTCTTCTTCCTTGGATTTCTTCAAATCTTGACAGCGTTGCTTTAATTGATCCACCTTGTTCTCATTTTTTTTGGTAAGGGCCGATAGGAAGTTCCGTGTCGAATCATTAACCCCTGAAATCGACTCTCCCACTTCACCCACAGCTTCAAACAAAGGATCTATCTTAGCCACTTTTTGGTTGACATCCTCCATCAATTGATTGGACTTATTCAATAATCCTTGGGTTTCCACGGATAGGCTATCCACATCTTTTCTCAGCACCACCAGTGTCTTTTGGGCTTCCTGAACGATCTGAGACACTTGCTTCACAGTCTGTGTTAAATGAACAAAGAAATAACTCAAATACACAACCAATACTGCAAAGGCTACTGCGACAACAAGCCAAGCGACTTCACTCCATGTCATGACTTCCTCACTCCTATCCTTTCAGTAATTATTATGTTAAAGTATACCTTATTTAAGTCTATTTTACCACAGTTAAGACATTTTTAAAGAATGAGGAAAAAGACTTTAACTTCTCTCTTTTTCCAATTAAACTAGATCTATCAAAAAAAGGAGACAAGATATGCAACAAGTCAAACAATGGTTTCATAATTACCTAGGGACTCTCAACTTAGAAGCCCTGTTCTCTAGTTTTCTCTCTAAAAGTTTTCAAGTGATCTTTACCATCATCCTTCTCTGGCTGATTCGACAGATCATTACACGATTAGCCTCACTCTATTTTCATCAAGCGCAACGTCTCACCTCACACGGGAGTCGTCAAGAAACGTTGGAATCTTTAGTAAAAAACCTTATTCAGTATATCTATTATTTTTTGCTCATTTATTCTATTCTTGCCATTCTCGGTGTTCCAGTAGCTACGCTTTTAGCTGGGGCAGGAATTGCTTCCATCGCTGTCGGTATTGGCGCACAAGGACTTGTCACAGACATGGTCAACGGCATGTTTATTCTCTTGGAACGTCAGATTGAAGTTGGTGATAATGTCACACTTAATAACATTTCAGGTTATGTCGAAAAAGTAGGAATCAAAACAACGGTCATCAGAGGCTATGATGGAACATTGAACTTCATCCCTAATCGAAATATCGGCACCGTCATCAATCTTTCTCGCCATCCAATTCGTACTCAAGTAGATCTTTCTTACTTCTCGGATACTGACCTTGACCACTTCGAGCAAATTATTAAAGCGCAGCTTCATGCCATGTCCCCAGATCAAACGCTCACGGCAAAACCAGTTTTGATGGGAATTGTCCGCAATTCTTTTGGTCAACTGGTCTATCGAATCAAGTTCTACTGCCAAAGCGGAAGACAAGATGATATCCAAGCTAAGTATTATAAAGCCCTCTCCAATGCCCTTCAAAAGGCTGGCATCCATCAACCCGAATCCCAAAGTGCTGTGAAAACCATTCATTTCACGCCTTCTTCTTATTCACCCAAAGACTTGAAGTAATTTTCCTAATCTTATAGAATGGTAAAATGGATTCACTGAATACCCATAGAAAACGGAGGCTTACTATGAACCCTTTAGAAAAACTTATCGCTATTGAAGAAATCAAACAATGCAAAGCTAGATATTGGCGGGCAGTAGACAGCAAGGATTTTGATCTTTTGCGTACAGTTTTAGCGGAAGATGTGGTCTTTGACACTTCCCTTGTCGCCACAGATCCCGTCAAAGGCCAGCACCCCCTTATTCCTTCCAAACAAGAACCTTCTCGTTCTTGTGAAGAAATTATTGCCAATGCTCGCAAACTCATGGACGACAATGTCCAAAGCGCCCATATGGGACATATCCCAGAAATCACCCTCACTTCTGACACCACGGCTAAGGCTTACTTTCCCTTTGAAGATCGTGTCCTTACTCACGGGAAAGCAGCTTTCGATGGATATGGTTATTACGACGATACCTTCGAAAAGATCGATGGCCACTGGAAAGTCAAAGCCAGCAAAGTCTATCGCTACCGCGTAATTTTTGATGACATCAATCTATAAATTGAAAACAAAATCGACGAACTAAGTCTTCCTCTCAGTTCGTCGATTTTTTGTTTGGTACAAGTCTATCTTTTTTAATATTTTTGATCAGACTTCATGACGAGGAGACTATAAATTCCTGCCAAGGCCACACATATCATTAATTTAACCAAAGAAGGATGATCTTGAATCATGACTTGAAGAGGATGCAAAGGCTCTAAAGATAAAATCAAATGAGAGAGCGTTGGAAGTAAATGGCTACCATACACCAACCCAAAAACTAACATGACTTTCCATCCAAACCGATAATACACATTGGCTGCAATTGCGGTTCCTAAGATCTGCATCAATAAAGCCCCAAAAGTTTCTAAGAGTGACACTCCTCCGCTTTCCAAAGCATTTTCTAAGAGATTAACAAACTCTAAATCCACCGTTAAAAAATTCTTAGGATTCACTATTAAACTCACTCCAGCTAAAAAGAGGAAGGTCACCAAACTTGCCTTGAGATAAGATTTTCGCGTAATTCCACTTCTTAAAGCGACATCAAAAGTACTGATATCATAGAATGGAAATAAAAAGTTGGTATATAAAATACTCATTAATAATAATCCTATAAAGACTTTACCCCAAAAATTCCAAGGATGAGCAATCGGATCAATACTCAAGAAATAATATCCCCCCAGGAAAATCGCCCAAATAAGTACAGCAAAAAGAATCATCCAAGGCACAGCCCTTTTGTAGCCTAAGAACTGTAATTGAAAAACTTTCTTCATTATTCTCCCTCCATTAATCGATTAAATAAAGTCTGCAGGTCCATCATAGAAACACTGCCGCCTGCTTGTTGAATCTCCTCAAAATCTTCTTCACTCAAGCGATCAAACACATATTGAATGCTTTGATTACCTAATTGTTCAGTAGAAAGCACGTTTTTATCACTTAAAGTCTCTCCGCCTATAATCTGATAACTTTTCTCTTGAATGTCCTCTAAAGGCTCATTGAGCAATACTTGTTTATCCTTTAAGATTACCACATCTGTTAAATAATTTTGCACTTCTTGAATTAAATGCGTCGACAAAATGAATAAACGAGGCTTTTTCGCATAGTTCGCCATCAATTCCTTAAAGAATTTCTCTCGATTGACAGAATCTAATCCATTCGTTGGTTCATCGAAAAGAGTCACCGGACATCCACTCGCTAAAGCAAGAATATTAAGAACTAAAGTTTTATTCCCACTGGATAACTTTCTATACTTATCTTTGAGTCGCAAGCCAAAATCCTCTAATAAACGCTTGGCATAGTCCACATCAAAAGTTGGATAGGCAATCGGCATCACTTGAAGGATAGTCTTTAACTTATTTTGAAGGAAAAAATCATCTTTAAAGCCAAAATTCATGGCACAAAAAATCTTACCTTCTAAAGCAGGATTTTCATGGACAGACTGGCCATCATAAGTAATACGCCCTTGATAGTGAACGGATTGATTACTGATCATTTTAAGTAAGGTAGTCTTCCCTACCCCATTGCGTCCAAGTAACCCATAAATCCCTGTTTCGTTAGAAAATTGCAAATCAATGTCCTCTAATACAACCTTTGATCTGTATTTCTTTGTTAATTGTTCAACTGCTAACACGACGATTCCTCCTTAATAAATTGAATAATCGTTTCTTTACCAATTCCTAACTGCTCCGCTTCTTTTAAACAAGCTGGCAATTTCTTCTCGAAGAATT
Source organism: Aerococcus christensenii (assembly GCF_001543105.1). Taxonomy (NCBI): domain Bacteria; kingdom Bacillati; phylum Bacillota; class Bacilli; order Lactobacillales; family Aerococcaceae; genus Aerococcus; species Aerococcus christensenii. Next base: position 1,252,051 of record NZ_CP014159.1, on the reverse strand, counting down.
CCCTTTGTCCCCGAGCCACTAACTGTTCTTTAGCCCCTTCACACACAAACATTCCCAATCCTCTTTTTTTATAGAGAAGTCCCTGATCAACCAAAAGCTTCAACCCCTTGCCTGCTGTCGCTGGATTTACCTGCATAATTTTCGAAAATTCATTGGTTGAAGGGACCTGATCATTAGCCTGTAACCGATCCGAAATAATTTCTTCTTCCACCCATCGCGCAATTTGTTGATAGATGGGCATTTCTATTTTCAATTGTTTTCTCTCCTCTCTACTTGACAAGTTCATTAGTCAACTAACTAACTCTATAAGTAGAATACCTTATTTTTGAAAATTTGTAAAGAAAAATCTACAAAAAAAAACTTCCACCCGGCTTGTTCTTGAACAAACACAAGTGAAAGGTTCACTCATCCTTTTATTTTATCCTTCAGGCAGATACTCCTGAGGGACTTTTTCTCCATTACGTTGGTAGAAAGTAACCTCTATATGGTCTGAGGTCCAATCCAGCAAAGCATAAGTAGGGGTAAGATAGTGCCCGCGTGGAAAACGAATGCTTCCAGGATTAATCACATGAATGCCATCGATCACTTGATGGTCCATCACATGAGTATGTCCATAAACAACTACCACAACGCCTAATTCCTTAGCTCGTTCCACTAATTGATGAAGTCCTAACTTCACCCCATACACGTGTCCATGGCAATAAAAGAGCTTACCATTTTCAGTATTTACTACTCGCTCCAAGCGATAATTGCCATAATCACAGTTGCCCTTAACAGGATGGATAAGCGACCATATCGTATCTTTTGGATCTAATTCAGAATCCCCACAGTGAAGAATCTCATCTACTTGATCGCCATATCTCACTACAAGATCTGAGAGAATCTTACAATCTCCATGACTATCCGAAACTAATAAAAATTTCATGAGAGGGTCACCTCTCCTGCCTCAAGGGCTTGAGCTAAGGCCCGCATCGCATTTCCTCTATGTGAGATCGCATTCTTCTCTTCTTCGGGCATTTCAGCAGTGGTTAGTCCCTTACTTGCGACATAGAAAATCGGATCGTATCCGAACCCATTTTCCCCACGTTCTTCTCTTAATATTTCGCCTTCTAGCCGTCCTTCAAAGTGATGAATAAGCTGCCCTTCTGCATCAGAAATAGCTAAAGTGCAAACGAAGTAGGCTTGACGCTCTCCCTCTGGAACATTTTCTAATTCTTTTAAGAGCTTTTGACGGTTGGCTTGATTATTTTTGTCGAGGCCAGCATACCTCGCTGAATAGATACCAGGCCTTCCCCCTAGGGCTTGCACACAAAGGCCAGAATCATCCGCAATAACGGGCAAGTGCAACCATTTGGCAGCGGTAGTTGCTTTTTGTGTAGCGTTCTCCAAAAAGCTATCCCCTGTTTCTGGAATATCTGGCAAATCAGGATAATCTAATAAACTCTTCACCTGATAGCCTAGCGGCGCAAAAAGATGCTCAAATTCTCTGACTTTTCCTGCGTTTTGTGTAGCAATAAGAACTGTTCTCATCACCTAATACTCTCCTTTCTGCAACTGATCTAAAGAGACGCGTTGCACCTGACTCACCGGTCCAATCCAATCTTCCAAAATCTCTTGGAAAAGTTGGACGCCTCCTGTCGTATAAAATTCATAACTTTTGTTGATGCGGTCTTTAGCATGAGCGGATAAACCGTAAAAATCCATTAACGAGGCCACATCAGTGATCGTCTCTGCCCCAGAATTCACCAAGGTCACCTCATCTCCAACCGCATGTTGAATTAAGGGCCTTAATAAAGGATAGTGTGTACAGCCTAAAATCACCGTATCTAATCCCTTATCTTTTAAGGGGAGAAGGGACTCTTTGACAATCTTCTTCGCTAAAGGACTGGAATATTCCTTACTTTCCACGAGAGGTACAAATTTTGAACACACCAAAGGAAAAACTTGAAGGTCTGGGTTGCGATCAAGAAGAATGTTTTGGTAGAGAGCACTCTGGATAGTAGCTGAGGTAGCCAAAATTCCAATTTTCCCCTTTCGGGTATAACGATTGGCCGCACGGGCGCCAGGATGAATCACTCCCACTACTGGGATACTTAGTCGTTCTCGAATCTTCTCTAGACTAACAGCGGTTGCCGTGTTACAAGCCACGACCAAAAGCTTCACCTGCTTAGCCACCAAAAAATCAACGAGTTGTTGGGTAAAAGCGTTAATCTCTTCAACCGGTCTAGGACCATAAGGACATCGCGCATTATCTCCTATATAAATAATGGATTCATTCGGCAATTGTCGCATTGCTTCCTTCACGACGGTTAGTCCTCCAACCCCTGAATCAAGGAAACCAATTGGACGGTTCATACTTTTTCCTGCTTTCCTAAAAAATCTACACGCCTTATTATACCAGATTTCAGCTAGCAAAAAAGCATTCTTCTTGTGAGAATGCTTTTTAATCTGCTTTTATTTGTCTAAGTGTTTCTCCAAAATCGATTGAAGTTTTTCTTTTTGCGTATAACCTACCAACCGTTCAACTTCTTCGCCGTCTTTTTTGATCACTAAAGTAGGAATAGACATTACGCCAAAGGCCCGTGCCGTTTCAGGGTTCTCATCCACATCCATCTTACAGAAAGTCACTTCATCCCCCATCACGTCATCTAATTCATCAACAATAGGGGACTGCATCCGACAAGGACCACACCAAGTTGCCCAAAAGTCGACTAAAACGACACCTTCTTTGGTTTCTTCGTTAAAATTTTGATCGTTAACACCTTGTAACATTACAAATTCCTCCCGTTTTCTAATTTGCTTTTTTATTATAACATGTGACTTTCCCAAGACGAATCTTTTTGCTCACACGACTCCTTTTATTCTTCTGTAAATTTGGCAATCGTTGCTCCTTGTCCTCCCAAATTATGTGGTGCATAAGAGAAAGAGAGAACCCGAGGATTTTGCTGGAGATACTTTTGAACTGCTTCTCGGATCACACCCGTCCCAAAGCCGTGAATAATCGTCACTTGCGGCAAGTTAGCAAGAAGGGCTTGGTCAATGTAGCTATCCAAAGCTCTTAAGGCTTCTTCATACCGCATACCTCTGAGATCGAGAGTAGATTTTACACGTTTGGCTCTTGGGGCTTTAAGGGTGGTCGCTGATTTCTTCTGGTTGGCGACTTTGGCAGGCTTGAGACGTTCTAAGTCCTGTTCAGGGAGCGCCATCTTCAACATTCCCATTTGGACCACCCAGGTATGATCTTCCCGCTTTTCAACTAAGGTTCCGATCTGACCATAGGGGAAGACTTTGACTTGGTCTCCCACTTGCCATTCTTCCTTAGCTTTCTTTTGACGTTTGGCCCGATTTAAGACTTTATTATGCTGGAGTTGTTCTTGTTCAGGTGTCAGGTCTTGAATGGCCTTCTTTTGGTCAATCAACTGGTGCTCTTTCAACTGAGAAGCCCTTCCTTCTTTCTTCCATTGACGAATTTCAGCTAATAACTTATCCGCTTTTTCTTGGGTTTCTTCAAGGAAAGCCTGGGCCTCTTTTTGAGCTTGGTGGAGATAATTTTCCTTTTGACTTTGTAAGGAATGATAGACTTTTTTGACATCACGCAACAAGTCTTCTGTTTCCTTCACCTGGTCACTGAGGTGCTCTTGTTTGTTTTCGTAACTCTGGCGTTCTTTATTCAGAGCATCCAGCATTTCGTTCAGAGATTGATTCTCTTCTCCGGCATAAGTTCGAGCTTCTTCAACAATCCCCTTAGCAAGTCCTAAACGTTCAGAAATATCTAAAGCATTACTTCGACCAGGTTGACCAATCAATAAACGATAAGTAGGTTGCAATTTTTCTTCATCGAAAGCGACACTCGCATTCATGGCATGGGGATGATTGAAGGCATAAGCTTTTAACTCAGGATAGTGGGTCGTTGCGAGTACCGTACAGTGAAGAAGGTCGAGCCGATTCAAAATCGCCATTGCTAAAGCTGCACCCTCCTTAGGATCTGTTCCAGATCCCAACTCATCCATTAAGACCAAACTTCGATCATCCACTTCTTCCAAGATATGAATCATATTCATCATGTGTCCGGAAAAAGTCGACAAATTTGCTTCAATGGATTGCTCATCTCCAATATCTGCATAGATCTCATCAAAGATTCCCAAGCGACTTTCTTCTGAAGCGGTAATATACAGCCCTGCTTGTCCCATTAACTGCAAGAGGCCGGTCGTCTTTAGGGTAATCGTCTTCCCCCCTGTATTCGGCCCTGTAATAATTAACATCCGATAAGGCGCTTCCCAACGGATCGTATTCGCTACAGCCGTTCTGACATCGAGAAAAGGATGGACGGCATCCACCAAAGCCACCTCACCATTATGCTCTGCTAGCTGCGGACGATGAGCCTTCATCGCTTGGGCCAGACGCCACTTGGCCTGAATAAAATCCAACTGTCCAATCAAGCGATAATTGCTCTGAATCTCTACACAATGGGGCGCTAAGGCCGCAGAAAGTTCCGCCAAAATCCGTTCGATTTCTACTTTTTCTTCTGTTTTAAGCGATTGCACCTTATTATTTGCTTCCATAACCGATTGAGGTTCAATATACACGGTCTGTCCACTGGCAGATTGGTCGTGGACCACCCCTCCAAAAGCCCGTCGATATTCCTGTTTCACTGGCAAAACATAACGGTCATTCCGGATCGTAATTAAGTGATCACTCAAGTAATCTTGCTTCTTCGACTTCATAATCTGGTCGAGAGAAATACGAATATGGGCTTCCTCGCGCTTAATGGCATGCCGAATGTGAGCTAATTCACGGCTGGCTTCATCATAGACAGAACCATCTGGTGCAATAGCTTCTCTTAACCGTTTATTTAACTGAGGAAGGCTAGACAATTGATCCACTATCTCTCTCAAATGTGGAACCCTTACTTCTTGACTTTCTAACTTATCAAAGAATTGGCTCAATTGAGAGACCATCGAAAGAACTTGCCCAATTCCTGCCAGTTCCTTGCCACTAAGGACCCCATCAATGGCCAAGCGCTTCAAAGCTGCACTTAAGTCTTCTAATCCCACCAAGGGCAAGGCTAAAGCCAACTCATACAAGGCTTTCACTTCATCCACTTGACACAAGGTATCCTCAATTGCTTCTCTGGATTTCATTGGTTCTACTTGAAGGGCTAGCCCCTTTCCTGCAATAGTTAGAGTATGTCCCGCTAAGGCCCCTCTGATCTTGTCAAATGCTAAGCTTTGATAAATTTTAGACTGCAAAAAATCCCTCCTCTACATTACTGTCGATTCATTTCCATTTTACTCTCTTAGACTACAAATTCACCACAGCAATTCCTTCAAACCACATGCGATAAACTCTTTCCGTCAAGAAAGGGGTCTGACGAATAAAGAAATCTGCCACTGGATTTTCAGCTAACAGCCTTTGAATAAATGGCCAGTTGACTAAAGAAGCCACTCCAAAAATTAAAAAGAGTAAAAACCAAGCACTCACTAGGCCTACTAAGCTTCCTGTCAGCCAAAATTTGCCACCTTTCCCTCGGTGGTTCATGCCCGTTTTTTGCCATATCCAATTCTTTAGACATAGGACGGCTAAGCATAAACCACTAAAAGCTAAAGCTCTAAAAAAGATTTCTTCCTTATGAGCAACTACAGCTTGCGGATAATACGCATAGAAGGAATTCGAAGAAAACTGAGGATAAGGCAGAAGGAGAGCCAACTTATCCGCTAACCACAAATAGTAATGTTCCGCCAAATAAAAACCACCAACTAACGCCCCCATTTGCCCCATCTGAGACCAAAAGCCTTGGCAGCGATAGCGATAGATTTGAGTCCACACCACTAGTACCACAACTAGCCCGCTACCCCAAACAATAGCTGTCATCCGTTCATCGTCTCCTTTTCTCTTAATGTCGCGGTGTCTTTGTTAACCGCCCCTTCTCTCGACTAAAGGGATCGTAATTTCTGGAAGCATATTGGGACAAGAGAGTTTCAGATGCCGTGCAATACAAGGACGCCCGCTTTCTTGGATGAGACTGTTCGGCTGTGGTTTGTGATGAATTTTCCTCTGAGGAGTCCTCCTGAACGCTCTCTTCTTGTACCTTTTCTTCTGAATGAGCAGGTGCTAAACTTTTCTGGCTTTCCACTTCTTTTGTCTTCTCTTGAAGCTGGTCTTGACAGTAAGCCAACGTTTTCTCTAGATAAGTTTGATGTTCTAAAGCAGCTTGAAGGCGTTCTTTATAAGCCTTTATTTGTCTTTCTTTCTCTTCCTCTAAGCGATTTTTTTCGCCTTGAAACTGTTGAAGCATGTCCTTTTGAACTTTGGATTGATCCACTAAGTCTTGCTCTAGCTTCTTGTTAGCTCCTTGCAAAACTTGGATCTCTTCTCGACAAGAACTTTCTAACTTTTCATAAGCGAGATTTTGCTCTTTCAACTGAGTCACCAATTCCTCTTTCTCTTGAAGAAGGGTCTTGCGCTCTTCCTCTAATTGGTTGATTTGATCCACTTGAGTCTTATAAGTTCGAAGTCGCTCCACCAAGTTCTCGGTCTCTGCCTTCGCAACTTCTAAATCCTTCTCTAATTTCTGAATTTTTTCTTCTGATTCAACGCCATCAGAGGTGGCATTCACGGCCACTAAGAGTGCCATCTTTTGTTTAGACAAGATCACATGTTGTTTCTCAAGAAGAGCAAGGCTTGCATTCACCCGGTGAACCACTTCATCCAGATGTTCTTTGGTCTTTCGACTAACAATTCCTATCTTTTCCTTGCCTAATTGTGCTTTGTATGTGTATTCTTCACTCATTTTTCTTATCCCTCACTGTCTAAATCATCCTTTCTATTCTACCATTTCTCCCTCTGAAATACAGCAACTTCCCCACTTTTTTCTTAGACGACCACGAAGTGAAAGCGTCACCTTTTCAAGTTTTCACTCCAACAAAAAAGTGTTGGCAAAGATTGCTCTCTTCACCAACACTCTCATCACTAGAATCTAGCGGAGTAACTTATTAAAGATAAAAAATCGAACAGATTGAGGTACCAAAGCCACAACCGCTTGAATCGCCACGGTCTTCCAATAATCCCAGTAACTAATATAACCTGTCTCTAAAATCTGACGACGTCCTTTACGGTACTTCTTGAAGTAAGACCAGCCGCCTCGACGACAAATCATTTCATAACCTGTCCGGGCATAAACCAAATAATCATCAATATTTAAACACTTAGCGCCCGATTGTAACATATGCACCCACATCAGGTCATCCTCCATCAATGGCGCATGTTGATAATTGCCGGCCTTTAGAATGGCTTCTTTGGTGAACATCACCGTCATGTGGTTAAAGGCACTGCGTTGCTTTTGGTAAGCGGCGATGGCGTCATGGGTGAGAGGGACCTTCCGTTTAGCGAGAACATGATCAATACTCCCCTCAAACTCAATAATATGACTCCCACAAATGGACAAGTCTGGATCTTTTTCAAAGCAAGCGAGTTGCTTCTCAAACCGATCCGACCGCGCAATATCATCGGTGTCCATTCGTGCAATGAGATCATATTTACAATGGCGCACCCCTTCAGCGAGGGCGAGGCCTAATCCATGATTCACTTCAAGAGGAACTACCACGATCCAATCTCCATACTGTGCCTGGTAGCTTTCAAGGGCCTGACGTAACTCTTCTGAAATAGGCCCATCTAATACCACAACACATTCAGTTGGAAGAACTGTTTGCTTCAACATGCTCTGCATACATTCTTCAAAATTGGAGGCCTTCTCCTTAATATACAAAGACATTAAAACTGAAAATTCCTGCATACCATCCGTCCTTATCTTATAACATCACGAAAGCAGTCTTCCACATCGTGATAAGATCATTTTTTAAACTAAAACTTTTCAAACTTTCCAAATTAATCGCCATCTTCTTCGGTAAGACTTCTTCAATATAGGTCTTATCCACATGGTCCGATCCCTCTAACAAAGCTGCCTCATCTTTGAATTCTAAGCTGGCTCGACTCGTAATACCTGCCGGCAATAACAAGGTGGCTCTCATCTCTAAAGAGTAAGCATCCACGTACTTTTTCACTTCTGGACGTGTCCCGATAAAGGACATATCCCCTTTCAAAACATCAATCAATTGAGGGATCTCATCCAAACGATAATCTCTGATCTTGGCACCTACTCGGGTAATCCGTTGGTCCTGATCTACCGTTACGGCACTCCCCAATTGGTCCGCCTTATCCACCATGGTCCGAAACTTATGAATATAAAAGGTTCGCCCATAAGTAGTCACGCGTTCTTGCCGATAAAACACAGGCCCTGGAGAATCTTTCTTAATCATCACGGCCAAGATCCCCATAGGAATTGCAAAAAGAATCAACAAAAAGCAAGCCAAGATAATATCAAACAACCGCTTTATCGCCAAAGAAAGTTTTTTCTTCTGTAAGTAGTCATAATAAGGCTTTACCTCTTCGCATTGCATGCTCAGAGGTAAAGCTTTCCATTCTTTTAAAATCACATTTTACTCCTATTTTAATGCTTGTTTGACTTGGTCAATAATATAATCCACTTCTTCATCCGTTAATAAGGTATGTAGTGGGAGGGTCACTTCATTCACATAGGTCGCATAGGCATTTGGATAATCTTTGATATCAAAGCCTAACTTGCGATAACCCGTCATCATTGGGAGAGGTTTGTAGTGAACATTCGTTGCAATGCCCGCTTCTGCTAATTTCATAATGAAAGCATTTCTCTCTTCTACCCCAAAACCTGCAATCCGCATCAAGTACAAGTGACCACTCGAATTGCCTAATTCATCAAAATGGGTAAGAGAGGTTATTCCCAAATCTTTAAAGGCTTCATCATAACGTTCAATAATGGTTCGTCTTCTTAAGAGCATGTCTTCGTAACGCTCAAACTGAGCCAAGCCGATCGCTGCATGTACATCGGTCATATTGGCCTTGTAATAAGGCGCCACAATGTCATACTCCCAAGCGCCTAATTGCATCTTAGACAAAGCATCCTTGTTTTGACCATGCAGAGTCAACAACATATAAGTCTTGTACAAGGCTTCATTATCTATTCCAGGTCTGGACTTCCAAGTGGCCGCCCCACCTTCTGCTGTTGTTAGGTTCTTCACTGCATGGAAAGAGAAGCAGGTGAAGTCTGCTACAGCCCCCGACCGTTTTCCTTTGTAGGTAGCTCCTAAAGAGTGAGCTGCATCTGCCATCACAATCACCCGATCAAAAGCTTCTTGTAAAGTTCCTTTTTTGGGATGATAGAGCGCTTTTTTCGCTTCTAGCTTCTCAAATAAAGTATCGTAGTCGACCATTTTACCTGCGATATCCACAGGAATAACTACCTTGGTTTTTTCAGTAAGAGCAGCTTCCACTTGATCAAAGTCAATCTGGAAGGTTCCCGGCTTCACATCTACCAAGATTAACTTAGCCCCTACATGAGCCACAACACTTGCAGAAGCTGTATAGGTGTAAGCCGTTGTGATGACTTCATCGCCAGGTCCTACGCCTAAAGCCCGAAGTGTCATTTCCATAGCAGCCGTTGCAGAATTCACGGTTGCCGCCTTTTCTGTTCCACAATATTGCGCCACTTTGGCTTCTAGCTGCTTGGTCTTAGGCCCTGTGGTGATCCAGCCTGACTTCAAAGCATCTACTACATTTTCAATTTCTTTTTCTGTAATATCTGGTGGTGAAAATGGAATATTCATCTTTTTCATGGTTTTCTCCCTTACCTATTCTTCATTCTCTTTTAAGGCATTTTCTTCATCTCTATGAACAAAAGCGGTCACCTTATCAATCAAATGATCATCTCGACCACTCAAATCTAAAGTATCCACAAAGGCTTTAATTTCTTCTAGGCTCTTATTGTGGACTTTTCCGATATAGATATTATCATCCACTTTTCGGTCACTTATTTCATCTTCCATAATCAAGGTTTCATGAAGTTTCTCTCCTGGACGAATTCCTACATATTTAATTGGAATTTCATCAAGGGTGTAACCGGACAGAGTAATCATCTTACGTGCTAAATCTTTAATGTAGACTTCCTTACCCATCTTGAGGATAAAGAGTTCCCCACCCTTAGCGAGGGCAGAAGCTTGAATCACCAAACGAGAAGCTTCTGGAATTGTCATAAAGTACCGCCGCATCTCTGGATGGGTCACCGTCACAGGACCTCCAGCTGCAATCTGTTTCTTAAAGAGTGGAATAACAGATCCCCGACTTCCCAACACGTTTCCGAATCGAACGGCTGAAAAGGTCGTTTGAGACCGCTCATTAAATCCTGTCACAATCATTTCACAGATCCGTTTGGTAGCTCCCATAATGTTAGGTGGATTGTTCGCCTTATCCGTGGAAATCATAACAAATCTTTCCACGCCAGCCTTATCCGCAGCCCAAGCGACATTGTAAGTCCCAAAGACATTATTTCGAACAGCTTCCGTTGGATTATATTCCATCATCGGCACATGCTTATGAGCTGCCGCATGATAGACAATATCTGGATGATAGATATTCATAAGATCTAACATATGCTCCCGATCTTGAATATCTGCAATAATTGGAATAGCTTGAATATGTTTCAAGTTCATATTGGATAACTCTTGGTCCAAGAGGTAAATGGAATTTTCCCCATGTCCGACAAAAAGTAACTTAGCAGGTCCAAACTTCAAAAGCTGACGACAGATTTCAGAACCAATCGAACCGCCACCACCTGTCACCATAATCGTCTTTCCACGAATAGCACGAATAGCAGGTTCGTCATCCAAGTGAATTTCAGAACGTCCCAAGAGGTCTGAGATTTCGATGTCTTTCATGGCCATCTTGAATTCCCCAGAAAGCACCCGTTCTGCTTCTGGCATTTGGTTGACAGTTATCTTCTTTTTGTTTCCGTATTCCACAACTTCTTCCACCTTTTCAGAAGGAAGGGAAGGCGCTGCAATGGTAATCACTTGAATATCTTTTTCTTCGATAATCATAGGAATATCTTCAATACATCCTAAGATAGGAACATTCCGTAGATAGGTTCCTTGCTTATTGGGATCATCATCCACAAGTCCAATAATGGTAAAACGTTCAGGATGCTTGGAAAAATTATTAATAAATAAGTTGGCTGCTTCCCCTGCCCCAACCAATAACAAACGAGGAGCATCTTCATCTACACTTTGTTGGTTGGTGTGATTTTTCCAATCGATATAAGTCTTCCAAACTAACCGATTGATGACCATGAAGACTGCTGAGAAAACCATCAAAAGGAAAACGTAGCGGTTACTGATCTGTTCAAACAACAAATTACCAAAAACATAAGCCGCAAGCGCTGCAACGACATTGGTAACTATCAACCGTCTCGCATCCCGTATATTGAAGTAACGAATAATGGCCAAAAAGGCATGTTGAAGATGGGCCAATAAGGCATACACGAAGAAATAAACGAGAGCCATGGACAAATATTCCACCGCATTTGAATGTACATAATAAATAATTAAAAATATCGATAAAGCCGCACTCACCATTACGCTCAACGCATCATTGGCAATGATAATGGCTTGCTTGCGCTTTCTCGTTAACCGAAATTTTCTCATAATAACTCCTTCATATCTAATTTTATAGTTAGCTTCTCCCCATCAAAAGCTTCATGCGAAAGATTAGACTGAAAGAAGCTGATTGTTCCCTCTCTACCACTTAAAAAAAGCAACAAAAGGGCCAAGTTTCTTACAAGATCAAGGATGTCGCCTTTTTTCTCTTGCTTCAACCAATCTCCATACTAGCACAATTTTTACCGTTTAAAAAGGGAGTTTTCCTAATCATAACCATTTCTTACTATATAAGAAGAGAAAGACGGGATCCTCAAAATTAAAAAACGCCTCTTCCTAGTCTCCTAGAATAAGGGCGTAAAAAAAGCTGAAGGACACCTTCAGCTTGCTTTCATTAAGCTTCTTCTGTTTCTGTTGCGTTCATAACGTCTTCACCATTATAGAAGCCGCAGCTTGGGCAAATATGGTGAGATTTACGGTATTCACCACAGTTTGGACAAGCTACCATACCTGGAACTTCCAACTTGTAATGAGTACGACGTTTATTTTTTCTTTGTTTGGATGTTTTACGTTTTGGTACTGCCATCTTCATTACACCTCCTATTTCGTTTCAACTTAATTCTCAGAAGTCTGATCCTTGAACAATTCTTGCAACTTTGCAAGACGGGGATCCCCTGTCTGCTGATGGGCTTTATTGGTTGCAAAGGTCGCTTCTGTCATTAAATTCCAATCTTCACCCGACAATAATTGCGTTGCTTTCAATTCATCAGGTGTCAAGCGCTTGAGTGGAATCCGCGTGAGGATATTATCCACTATCGCCTGGTCTAAGTCCACTGTGTCTCCTTCTAAGTCCAGCACAATCGTTTGATCATCATCGCCAAAAGTTTGCGTCACTCCTAAAGGAAGATAGCGTTCTTTCATTGGAAACTGCATGGCTACTTCTACAGGTTGTAAGGAACGTGAAGACGGTAGCGTAATCGTTAATGCGATTTGTAATTGAACCAAGACCGTCTCTTCTTCATAGAGAACCATACCCGTCACTTCCACTGCAGATGCAGCGAGAACTTCTTGGCATCTGGCTTGAAGAGCTTCCTCAAGATCCAACGTTTCTTGAAGGAAAAGAGGGTCTCTTGCCAAAAAACTTAATTCTTGGATTGACCATTTCATTATTGACCACCATTAAGCAACAAGAAAAATTATACCGATATTTTTTAGGTTTGTCAATTAAATTTCCTTGACATTCTTAATTTCTTCTATTGCTTCCTTCCTATGCTTAATCCCGGAGATAAGGCGTTCGCCCAAAGACTTGGCTTTGATCACTCTTCATCACAAATTGCTGATAAAACTGATCCGCCCGAACAGCTAGAGGCCACTGCTTTTCTTCTGCTTGCCCTATCCGACTAAGTATAGAATACCGTGAATGCGACTGCTTTTTCAAGTCTTTTAGATAGCTTCTTCCCCGCTTGGTAGCCCCTAAGAGGACTAAAGGTTGCCGCAAGTTCTGGAAGCAGACCATCTCTTCTTCCTCCACTTGCAAAAGCACCATCACTAAGGCCCGTTGAACCCGGTAACGCGTCCACCGTTTGTTAACTACCTTCTCTAAGAAATCTTCATAAGTGTCACAAGTTTTCGCCGCCTCTTGAAGAACTCCCTCTATCCCTTCATATACTTGGTAATACCTAGCCAATTGAGGGCGGGTATGGGTCAAAAGTGTGTAACGCAAGTAAGGATAACAGCTCGCTAAGAAGCCAAGTCGTGGGGTCTGGTCCAAAGCTTCTGCCATCTCTCGAGGAAGGCTCTCTCCTAGCGAAGAAGCTGGAAAGTGTTGAGAGAGGGAATGGCGAATCTGACTGCTCGATAGCAATTCCACCCCTTCTGACAGGAAGTCATAATGCTTCTCTCGTTTAAAAGCTTCCAGTCGCATGGACGAGTGCAAGTCAGCGTTGGCCTTGGCATAACGAAAAGCAAGCAGGGTATTGGACCGATTCTGAAAATCAATGGTCAACTCCTTTAACTCTTCCTCTTTCTGACAAAGGTCATACAAAAACTGCAGGCGATCTCTTGCAAAATCTCCTCTCGGGCCCTTTCTCTCTTGCCAAGCCCCTTCCACCTGCTTCTGGTGGTTAGCTAGCCAGTCTGCCAGGACTTGATAGGGTTTAAAATCTGCCACTTCGCTCCCAAAAACCAAAGTCTGCACTCCGAGAGCAGCGAGGGCTTCTACTCCCCCTCGGCTAAACCCATCTGCCGGTTGAACGGCCTGCCAAAAAGGCAATTCAAACACAAGATCTGCCCCATATTTCACCCCCATCTTGGCTCGTTCCCACTTGCTTAAGATGGCCACTTCGCCTCTTTGGACATAGTTGCCACTCATCAAGGCAATAACCACCGCTTGGGGATGGTGGGAGCGAATGGATTGAAGGATAGCTCGATGCCCATTGTGGAAAGGATTCCACTCGACAATAATTCCACACACTTCTTGCATAATTACCCCTTCTCTGCCTTAAAGAAAAGTCGCCGACTTGTCAAAGAAGCTGGATCTTCCTTAAAATCTGCTGACACTTCAATCGTGTGAAAGCCTACCTCTTCTAGCAAGTCTTTATACACATCAGGTGCAAAAATTTGTTCCTGATGGCACTCCTGATAGCGGTGATAGTCCTCCCCTTCTTGCACAAAGATGTTCAAGCAGTGATCAATGGTATTTTCTCCACGGACTTGTTCACTCCGCCAGGTAAAGACAGCGTCTTCCCACTCTTCCACCCAATGAAAGGTCGGATAGACTTGATTCATCTGATAGGCACTATGAATATCAAAAAGGAAAAGGCCCTTCTCCTCCAAAGCTTGATAAACTTGAGAAAAGGTTGCCTTGATCTCGTCGACATCCTTGAGATAACACAAGCTATCACAGAACAGCGTAACCACCGCAACCTTTTCTGAGATTTCAAAATTCCGCATATCTCCAAGCTGGAAGAGAATATAACAGTCCTCTTCTACCGATAATTCTTCTGCCAAGGCCACCATTTCTTCTGATAAGTCGATTCCACTCACTTGATAGCCCGCTTGAGCCAAGCGAACAGCTAATCTCCCATCTCCACAAGCGAGATCTAACAAACGAAGAGGGCTTGTCCCAGAAGGAAAGGCCCCCTTGATCTTTCTTTGAACATAATCTGCCCATTGGTCATACAAGCTTTCATCAAAAATCTGTTGATAAACTTGGCTAAAAACTTGATAGTTCTTATATTTAGGCTTCATCCGATAAAATTCCTTCAAGGTTCACGATCGGTGCATCACTCCATAATTTCTCAAGATGATAGTGTTCACGTTCGTCCTTGGTAAAGACATGGACGACCACATCTGTACAGTCTAGCAAGTACCACCGCGTCCCTGCCTGCCCTTCCTTACTCTTGATGGTATAGCCTGCTTCTTCCATGGCTTCTTCAATACTCTCCACAATTGCTTGCAATTGCCGATCATTTTTGGCGGTCACTAAAACAAAATAATCCGCAAGAGGCGTTAAGTTTTGGACATCCAATGCTAAGATATCCTGTCCCAAGCGGTCATCGGCTGCTCGAACGATACACTTCATTAACTCCTGACTGTTTTGTTGATTCATTCCATACTTCCTTTCTTTTATCATCTCAACTAATTTAAATTTTCTTCTCCTGGTCTCCAAACCACTGATTATAAACCTCTAAGGTACGCGGATAAATACGCAAGTGATTATTCACGAGGTAAGTTAAAGAATGAGTAAGTTTATAAGTCACGCCCTCGTCTAAAGAACGTTCAGTGGCTTGTCTAGCTTCCTCTACCCCGGGAAAATCGCGCCCAGGTTCGATATAGTCTGCCAGGTAAACGATCTTTGCAGTCGGCGTCCACTTCAAACTCCCTACTGTATGGTGAAAAATTGCCTGGTAAATCTCTTCATCTTTCAATCCAAATTGATCTACCGCACGCATAGCGGCTAACGGTCCATGCCAGATCGCATTGCCATAATTCAACCAATCAGGATCATAGTCCGGATGTTCCTGATAAGAGAGGAGGGTCTCCTTGGAAGCTTCTTTAGCATAATCGTGGAGAAGGCCTGCCAAGCCTGCCTTTTCCTTATCCTGTCCATACTTCTCAGCCAAACGTCTAGCAGTCTCTTCGACCCGCAAACAATGTTGAAAGCGGTGAGGAGAAAGTTCAGATTGGAGGGAATGAACAATCTTCTCCCGATCAACGGCAACATAAGATTTTGAATAATTAATTTCATCCTTGCTCATAATAAAGCCCCTTTTCTTTGATATAGTGTCGCACCGCTTCTGGAACAAGATAGCGGATACTGTGTCCACTCGCTACCGCTTGCCGAATCGCGGTAGAAGACACGTCGCAGGAGGGACTATCAACATAGATAATAGGGAAAGAGGACGTTTGCCCCACATACCCCGGTCGCTTCACTCCTACAAAGTGAACCATCTTCACCAAATCTTCAATCCGATACCACTTAGGCAAGTAATCTACCATATCTCCCCCAATAATAAAGTAATATTCATTTTCTGGGTGGAGGGTGGTTAAGATTTCCAACGTTTCGACTGAATAAGACTTGCCTAGGCGTTCTAACTCAATAGTTTCCAAGCCAAAATGTGGGTTATCCCCTAAAGCCAACTTCAGCATCTCTAAACGGTCTTCAGCTGGCAGAGTCTTTTTAGGATCCACATGCGGGGGAAAATGACTAGGCATAAAATCGATACGATCTAATCCTAACTTGTCATAGACCTGCTCAGCCATTAGCAAATGTCCCACATGAACAGGATTAAAAGTGCCTCCCATCAACCCAATTCTTTTTTGAGGAAGAAAGACGGCTCTTTCTGTTTGAATGTCTAACGCTAAATCTACCTCTTGTTTTGCCACAATCAAGCGTCCCCTAACCCTCTAAGGCTGCTACTCTTAAAGAAAGATCGCGTTTCTTCATTTGTTGAGAAGCCCGATAGAGAACCAAAGTATGTCCAATACTATAAGCAAACTCTAAATGCAAAGCTTCTTCAAGTTCCCCTAATGCTTCTTCTGCAGTCACTGCAGAATTTTGTAGAATACTAATTTTTATAATTTCTCTCTTTTCAAGGGCATAGTCAAATTGTTCAATCATTTCATCGGTTAAATCATTTTTTCCAATTTGAAAAATAGGTTTTAAGAACTGCCCCACCTGTTTAATGGCTTTTTTCTGCTTGTTATTCATACTTATTCCCCTCTCTTCTTAAATCAGAGGCTGACGAAGAATCACGTCAATTCCTTTAGGTACATAAACTGCTACGCGACTATCTGCTGGGCAATGTATCCACCCCAGACCAGCAATCGCTAGATCTTGTGCTTCTTTCAAAGTAAAGGCATGCCGCCTGATCTCCGGCCAATCCGCCTGTCTTCCCATAGGTGGAGTTAACAAAGATCCCAAGTGCTTCTGATAAAAGGCGTCGGCTCCTTCTGTCTTCCGACGGTGAATGTCTAACGCATTAGAAAGATAGACGGTGACTCCACTTCTCTTCATTCCTTCAAAGTCAAACCGAGCCAACCCCCCCAAGAAGAGCGTCTGTCCAGGATTCAACTGGTAGGTTCTCGGTTTCACCATTTTTTTAGGAAGGACTTGAGCTAAAGCCTTAGCTTCTAAAAGAGACGTCATCTGTCCCTCTTGAATGACCCCTGGGGTATCCAAAAGTTTAGAATGGTCGTCCAAAGGAATCTCAATCACATCCAAGGTCGTCCCTGGGAAGTAACTTGTCGTAATCACATCTCCCTCAAGGCCTCGACTCTTTAGGAGGCTATTGATCAAGGTCGACTTTCCGACGTTGGTGACCCCAATGACATAGACATCTCTTCCCTTTCGGTGAGCATTGATAAAATCCAACAACTCATCCATCTGCCGATATTTCTTCGCACTCGTTAGGAAAATTCCGGCAACTTTGATGCCTTGGCTTTTGAGGTAGCGCTTCATCCAGGCAATCAACTTATTCTCCTTCACCGAAGAAGGAAGGAGGTCAACTTTGTTAGCGACGAATACAATCGGATTGTTTCCTGCAAAACGTTGCAAACCGGGCAACAGAGACCCCGCTAGGTCAAACACATCCACTACATTCACAATTAAAACGTCCTTCTCGGCCAGTTGATTCAAACTCATTAAGAACTCTTGAGCTGTCATTTGAACCTTATCGAGCGTATTATAGTGCCGGAGTTTAAAACACCGCTGACAGTACAAGTCGCCAGTTTCTAGTCCCTTTTGATAGGCACTATTTGGCGTATAACCTCGTTCTTTAGGATGATCGGTCTGCAAAAACGCTCCACATCCTATACACCGCAAGTCGATGTAACTTTCTTGATTAGTCAATATGATCTCTCCATTTCAATTCGGTATATTTGTTTTGTAATCGGCTAAAAATCCAATTTTCCATTTTTCGATTAAGCTTGGTCCAAATAATATCCGTATCTAGAATTGGACGTACTAAAACACTTCGAATCCCCTGACGATTCGACACCCAAATATCGGTCAACAGCTGGTCGCCAATATAGATCACTTCTGCTTCATTCAAACCAGACTCTCCTAATAAATAGCGCAATCCCTTTCTAAAAGGCTTCCTTGCAGAATGATAGTAAAGAATGCCCAGAGGATCAGCCACACGACGGACCCGTTTTTTGTTATTATTCGAGAGAATCATCACCTGAATACCATTGGCTTGCATGGTGTTCACCCATTCTTCCAATTCCTTGGTCACATCGGGTTGATTCCAAGCTAGGATTGTATTGTCCAAGTCAGTGATAATTCCTTTGACCTGTAAGTCTTTTAATCGATCAGGCGTCAGGACATAAATACTCTCCAATAGCCAAGTCGGTAAAAAATTCTCTAAAAACATAAGCGCCTCCTTTGGTGCCATTTTTCTCTTATATTATAGCATAATTCTTTGGAAAGACATCCCTTGATGACTAGGCTAGAGTGTAGCTTTTAGCTAAAAAATCGACGTCTCTAAACGCCGATTTCTTCAAGAGATCTCTCCATGTTTTAGTCTTCTATCCAGCAAGAGCCTTGCTCATCAAGCGTAAGATCATAAACAACTGCTTCTGGGAAGTTTTTCCTGAGAAGATGGGCTACTTGCTGGCTTTTTTGGGCATGGACAAGTGTCATCACCGTTGGCCCTGCACCGCTCAGATAGGTGCCATAGACCCCATCTTGGTCTGCTAAAAGCTTTCTTGCTGCTTCCAATTCTGGGACAAGTCTCTGCCTAAACGGCTCATGCCACCGATCCCGCTCCAACAAGCGCCCTGCTGCTTCTAAGTCGCCACGCATTAGTTTAGCAACCAGGACATTAGCCAGTCCGCTCGCTTGAACCGCCTCCTTAAAAAAAAACTCTTTGGGGAGGACGGAGCGTGCCTGCCGGGTAGAAAGGTGGTAGTTAGGAACCAAAGCAAGGAAGTGCGCATCCGGGAAACTGGTCTTCGTCCATAAGACCTCATCTTCCTGAAGAGCTACTCCAATCACCAGTCCCCCTGCTAAACAAGGGGCCACATTATCAGGATGCCCTTCCAAACGATTGGCCTGATTAATCTTCTCTTCCAAGGTCCATCCCTTGTTAGCCCAATGATTGGCCACTTCAATACCAGCCACAATCGCTGTTGAACTCGATCCTAATCCTCGCGTCATGGGGATGTCACTGGTCATTCGCATCTCTAAAGGAGAGAGTTCAGGCGCAAGTTGGTTAATGGTTTGAATCACCAGATTATTCTTATCCTTGGGAAGATCTTCTCCCAAATCATGGTGAATAATCCATTCTTCACTCTCCCCTACGATCTCCAGGTTGAGATAAAGGTTCACTGCCAAGCCTAAGGAATCAAATCCTGGGCCTAAATTCGCAGAAGTCGCTGGAACGCGTAATCGTTTCATCTGATCCTTCCTTTCTTTCACCTTTTTCACATGTTCCCTCTAATCCATCAGTCCATAGACAGACCGCAAGACAAGCTGGTCACACGCTTCTACCTTTGCCATAAACTCTTGTCGTTGAGCGTACGAGATAAGCTCTGTTATCCCTACAAAGTCCGTCCAGCCCTCTTTGGAATCATGAGGGACTACAAGGCTCTTCTCTAAGTGAATCCCTAACTGATCTAAAAGGGGAGTGAGAGATTGACTATCCTTCGCCATCGCCAAATGGAAGAAGTGACGAGCTTGAACTTCATCTTCTGACATCCATGCCAATTCCTGCTCATACCGGGCAAAAGCGACTGGTCGAACGCCTTGTTCCAATTCTTGGCAAATCGTTAAGAGATCTCCCAAAACCGCAGACGCCGTTGGGAGTTCACCAGCCCCTGCCCCATAAAACATCAAAGTGCCTGAAGCCTTCCCTTGGGTGTAAATGGAATTCATTTCATGATCTACCTGGGAAAGCGGATGACCTTTAGCCACTAAGAAAGGAGCGACTTCCGCAAAAATTTCTCCCTGTTCCGACGTTTGGATCCGACCTAAGAGTTTCATCACCAGCCCCCAGTCTTTGGCAAGTTGAATATCTTGTGGGGTCACTTCACGAATCCCTTGAACTGGAATTTTTGCCATAGGGACATCCGCTCCAAAAGCAATCTTACAGAGAATAACGACCTTTCTCAAAGCATCCAGTCCGTCGACATCTGACGTTGGATCCGCTTCTGCAAACCCTAAAGCTTGAGCTTCCTTGAGAACTTCTGCATAGTCTGCCCCCTCTTGGGTCATCTTCGTCAAGATAAAGTTGGTCGTTCCGTTCAATATACCGGTAACACTCTCTAATTTGTCTCCCGCCAAGCTCTCTCTTAAAGCTCTTAAAATCGGGATACCTCCAGCTACAGAGGCTTCATAGCGGAGGCTAACTCCTGCTTCCTCTGCTTGCCTCGTTAAGTCCTTACCGTAAGCAGCGATCAAATCCTTATTGGCAGTCACTACCGGCTTGTGGTTAAAGAAGGCAGCTTCTAGACATTCTTTTGCAAAATCAATGCCTCCCATAACTTCAACCACGAGATCAATCGCTGGATCTTCCATAATCTCTCGATAATCACTCACCACTGTAAAACTTCCCCGAAACTCTTCGGGAATCTTCTTAGGGTCTCTGACCAACACTTTGTCCACTTGAACAGAAAAGCCAAACTGATTTTGAATTTTTTCTTGGTGATCACGAATGATCCGGGCCACTCCCGATCCAACGGTTCCTAACCCTAAAAGGCCAATATGCTTAATCTTCATGACTTCCTCCTTTCGCCGTTTAAGGCTCTCTTCACTCAGATCATTCTTCTATTGAAGGCTAACGATCGAGCTCTTCTAATTTTTTTAAGGCATAGTAGGTATCCGTGGCATAAGGACAGTCCTTGCCATCAAGCTTCATCGTGTCTTCATCCCCCTTGCCAGCTAGAAGAATAACCGTCTCTTCTTGACTTTCTACCGCTTGATCAAAGGCTAAGGCAATCGCCTTTGGACGATCAATCACCACTTGAGCGGTCGCCTTCTGTTCATGAATAGCTACCAAAATTTCTTCTGAAATCTTCTGAGGATCTTCAGTTCCTGGATCATCCATGGTGACAATAATATGATCTGCCCATTTTCCAGCCACTTGTCCGAGGTCCTTGCGTCGAGACTCTGCCTTATTGCCAGGGGCGCCAAACACAATCGTCACCTTGGCCTTTGGATACATTTCACGTGCAGCTTGGAAAAGTTTCTCAAAGCTTAACTTATTGTGAGCAAAATCTACTACCACTTGAATAGGGTAACGCTTGGAATGATAGATCTCCATTCTTCCCTGAGCCTTGCAACGGGCCAAGCCCTTCAAAATGTCTGCATAAGACACACCATAATACCGGGCAATCGCAATCGCCACCAAAGCATTCTCAATATTAAAAATTCCCGGCATGGCCATAACAACTCGTCCTGTAAAATCTGCGGTCTTCAAGGTAAAGTGTTCCCCTTCTGGCTTAGACTCAACCTCACAGGCATAGTAATCAGCACTCTCATCTTTCATAGAAACCGTCAGGATCTTCTCCACCGTCTCTGACGATTGGGCCGCTTGTAAAATCCGGTCAAAATGATCGCTATCCTTATTCAAAACAGCTACCTTAGAGTGTTGGAAGAGTTTTAATTTACTCTGGAAATAATCTTCAAAATTCGGATGTTCCACAGGACTAATGTGGTCCGGTGAAATATTCAAAAAGGCTCCTACTTCAAATTCCACTTCAGCCACTCGGCCATACTTCAAAGCCTGACTCGACACCTCCATGGTGAAATACTGACACCCACTCTCTCTAGCGTGATCAAGCCGACGGAAGAGTTCCAAGGCTTCTGGCGTGGTCATGTGAGAGGCGCCTGCTTCTAGGCCATCATCAAAGTGAGAAGAGGATAAATAAGCAGAACGATTGCCCTCTACTTCTTGGAAAATCGACTGCAAATAGCCTGTTGTCGTGGTTTTCCCTTTGGTGCCTGTTATTCCAGTCAGATGAAAGGCTTGATAAGGTTTCTTATAGAAAAAATCAGCCACTACGGACATGGCTAAGCGAATATCCTTCACAATAAGGGCTGGTGCTTCTACAGAGTAAGTCTGCTCACTGATATAGGCACAAGCGCCTCTCTCTAAAGCCTCTCTGAGATAAGCCTCCTTAAAGGCCTTCCCCTTACAGAAGAAGATCTGGCCTTCTTGTACATCTCTGGAGTTGAAGGTCAGCCCGGTCACTTCTTGATGACCTGGTAAAGTCTGATCTTTCAAGAGACCTCTTTGTGATAAGACTGCTGCTATATGTTCTAATGTCTCGCTCATAATTTCCCTACTTTCTCTAGGCTTACATTATACACTACCTTTTAGAGAATTTGAAAGCTAGATATTCCTTTCTCCCCTAGCAAAAAATGCTCTATCCCAACGATAGAACATTCTTTAAAGGACTTATCCAAAAAAGTCCTTAACTTTGTATCTAATCAATCAAATCAAAAATTTCCATAGCGGCAAGATCAATATCATCAAATGAGAACACTTGATCCGCGCCTGGTTCTGTTAATTCAAAACTATCTGCTTCGCGATCATAACGCACCAAGCACCGTTCTTGTCCCTCTTTTTCAAAGCGCCGAACATCAATTTCTGATCCTTCAGCGGTCATCGCTTCTAAGCGAGAAATAATTGCTTTTAATTGTGAAGGTTTCATTCTCAATCCCCTTTCAATTCCTTTATGTTTAATTGTAACAAACTCACCGAAAATGAAAAGAGAGAAGTTACGAAAATGGCCATATATTTTCCGAAATTTTCTTTAAGAAAGAAGAGTCGTCCGAATCTTGCTGATTCTTCTCTTCTTTGATCAGTCTTTGATACAAATCTAAGATCCGCTGGCCGAAGGTTTCCTGAGAAATCTCTCGTTTCAAAACTTCCACATTTCCGCAGAAGTCCTCCCTATGGTCCGCATAATCTGCCACCGCCTCTGGAAAGTCAGAAGCGTGCTCCAATAGTCTCCCAAAAGGGGCTCTTTTCTCAAGACTCAGTAAGTAATCATTCTTCATAGCAATAAGGGGCAAACCATTGGCCAAAGCTTCAATAAAGGTAATCCCCTGCGTTTCGGTTACCGATAAATTACAGTAAAGATCCGCTGCTTGATAGTAAGCCTGAACTTCCTCATGAGGAATCATTCCCGTAAATTGAACCTCCTCATCTAAGCCTAAAGAATGGGTCAGTTTTTCAAGACTTTCCTTTTCAGGGCCATCCCCAACTAAGACTAAGCGGGCCTTAGGGACCGAATGAAGGACTTCAGGCATCCACTGAATCAGCGTATCGAGGTTTTTTTCTTGAGCGATTCGGTTCACACTCAATAACATCAAGTGATCGTCTCCTAAACCTAACCGTTCCCTCAGGTTTTGGATTCGACTCTCTTCTAAAGGTTCAGGAAGAGCGACGCCTGTTGGAATGACCGTGATCGGTTGAGTAATCCGATAGCTGGTCAAGACCTCCTTAATCATCTCACTCGGTGAAATCACCTGCTGAACCAAGGAACAGAAGAAGCGCGTATAAGCGCGAACAGCTGCCTTACTTACTAAGTGTCCATTCAAAATATAATGAATATAATTCTCATACCAGGTGTGGTAGGTATGAACCACAGGGATCTGCAACTTTCGAGCCGCCATGACCCCCATAATCCCCATTGAGAACTCCGTCTGGGTATGAATAATATCTAAATCCAGCTTCTTGGCCAAGCGATATACCGGCCACAAGGTAGTCACCGCTACCCGCCGTTCTTTAAAGAAGATAAAGGGAATGGATTCAAACCGATAAACGCCTTCTTCCTCTACGGACTCCGGATCTGTGGTCGTAAAGATATAAACTTGGTGACCCTGCTTTTCCAATTCTCTCTTCAGTGTCTGAATAGAAGTCGCTACCCCACTCGTCTGAGGGAAATAAGTATCTGTAAATAATCCAACCTTCATGATACGCTCCTGTCTCTTCGCTTTTTATTGACTAGAAAGTGATCTTTTTTAGCCTCTCTATTGTAGCATAGGTCTTCTTCTTTCACCATAAGAAGGCTTTAGAAAGAGGGGGCTTTCATCCTTTTCTCCTTCTCACTCCAAACCATAGTTTCAAGCTGAAGCACCTGTGTTTTCTTCATGCTCCCATCCAAGCCCCCACAAATAGGCCCAATAAAGATTGAAAAACTAATACGAACCCTACGATTCCATATGTCGACTTTTTATTAAAGACTGTCTTCAAGAAATCCCCAATTAAAAAGTAATACACGAGATTCACCGGATTATAGTAATTAATGAGTGTATGTACGGGAGAATGTCCACTTAAACCATTCATTCCAAAATATAAGAGTAAAAGAGTTAAAACATCATAAATAAAACGCGTGATATAAGCCATCAAAGCAGCTCGCAAGCTTCCCTTAAAAGGAATTTCCAAATTCATCACCTTAGCGATAACCCAGCCACAAAACACCCCCCCATGTTAACAACTATAAAGCTAAATATTATGGCCCATTCATAGGTCATTGTTTGAACCATTCCGAAAGAATTTCTAGGCAATCTAAATTCCTCCAGGCCTTGATACACCAATTCTTCTTCTGCAACATACAAAATGACTGACATCAATAAACTATACCCCAATATAATCAGCCAAGGATGTCTTTTGATGGCATTCACATAATTTTCCATACCTTTCTCTTCTCTTTCTATGAAATGCCACTTCTCTCCCTAAGCAAGGGCAAATTTTTGTTATCGTTTTTTGACTATTATACTAATAAAAGAACAGGTTAACAATATCTCATCAGCTAATCGAGGAGACAAAAAAACACCTCTAAGCAATTTCACTTAGAGGTGGTCTTTTCTTTCAAAATGAAGGATTAGTCTAATCCATTCACATAATTTTCAACTAATTCTTGAACTTCTTGGGAAGTGGTCTTTTCTTCCACAGCTTGTTTGACTAATCCTTGACATTCTTTGCTGTCTAATTTAGCCATTAAAGCCCGTGATTTCAAGATGGAGGTAGCACTCATCGAGAATTCATCTAAGCCCATTCCGACAAGTAATGGAATAGCCGTTTGATCCCCTGCGACTTCCCCACACATACCAGTCCATTTCCCATACTTGTGGCTAGATTCAATCACGAATTTGATCAAACGAAGCACAGCTGGGTTGTAAGGTTGGTAGAGATAGGAAACCGTATTATTCATCCGGTCAGCAGCCATACTGTATTGGATCAAGTCGTTGGTTCCAATACTGAAGAAATCCACTTCCTTAGCGAATTGATCCGCTAAAACAGCCGCTGCAGGGATTTCAATCATCATCCCTACTTGAATATCATCAGAAACAGCCACGCCATCCTTAATTAAGGCTTCGCGTTCTTCCAAGTAGATGGCTTTGGCTTGACGGAATTCTTCCAAAGTGGCAATCATTGGGAACATAATGCTTAAGGAGCCATAAACAGAAGCTCTTAATAAGGCCCGTAATTGAGTACGGAACATGTCGGTTTGATGCAAACAAATCCGAATCGCCCGATAACCCAAGAAGGGATTCATTTCCTCTTCTAATGGAAGATAAGGGAGCTTCTTGTCCCCACCGATGTCCATGGTCCGAATCACAACATTCTTGCCATCTAAAGATTCCAAAACTTCCTTATAAGCTTCGAATTGTTCCTCTTCAGTTGGGAAGTGATCGCTATCCATGTAGAGGAACTCTGTCCGATATAAGCCGACAGCTTCTGCCCCATTCGCATGTACCCCTTCTAAATCTTTAGGAGACCCGATATTAGCAGCAATATCAAAATGCTTTCCATCTTTGGTGAGGGTTTTCGCTTCTTTGAGTTTTTCCCATTCTGCTTTTTGTTTTTCAAAGGCTTCTGCCTTTTGTTGATAAGCTTCAATAGTTGCTTGATCAGGATCAATGATCACTTCTCCTTCAAACCCATCAACGATAATCGTTTGACCATCCTCCACTTTTTCAACAGCTTCAGAGGTTCCAACAACAGCAGCTACTTCTAAACTCCGTGCCATAATAGCAGAGTGCGAAGTCCGCCCACCGATATTGGTGACAAAACCTTTTACAAAGTGGTTCAATTGAGCAGTGTCAGAAGGTGTTAAGTCATAAGCGACCACCACAGAGTCTTCATCGATTAAGCTGAGGTTAGGCACTTTTGCACCTATTAAGTGAGCAATGAGACGATCCGTCACATCTTTGACGTCAGCTGCCCGCTCTTGCATATAAGGATTGTCTTCCATAGATTTGAAAATCGTAATGAAGAAGTCAGCGGTTTGACGAACAGCAGCTTGAGCGTTTAAGCCTTCATCATTAATCTTCTGTTGATAAGCGCTGATCATTTCAGGATCATCTAGCATTTGAAGATGCGCATTGAAGACCTCTGCTTCTTCAGCAGATAAACGTCCTTTAGCGATCTCACGAATTTTAGTGATTTCTTCACGACTTTCCTCTAAAGCCTTGTTTAACCGATCGACTTCTACTTCTGGTTGATCAGACTTGGTTTCTTCAAAAGTAAGATCCGGTTGTTCAAGGAGGAAAGCTCTAGCAATGGCATACCCATCACTAGCAGCAATACCTGTAATTTTATTCATATTATTCTGACAACCCTTCATTTTTCATGGTTTCTTGAATAGCTGCCATTGCTTCTTCTTCGTCTTCACCTTCTGCAGAAATGACAACATCAGCCCCTTGGCCAACCCCTAAGGACATAACTCCCATAATAGATTTAAGGTTTACAGATTTACCTTTATATTCTAAGTTAATATTTGATTTAAATTTGCTTGCGGTTTGAACCAACAAAGTTGCTGGACGCGCGTGGATACCCGTTTCTGCAATAACGTTAAATTCTAAAGATTTCATATTCTTCTTCTCCTTTATATATAAAATGTATAAAATGCTAAGCGCGACGGATTCATGCGATTAAGTTATCAAGGAAACCGTTACAAGAATAATTTACCATTAATTCCTTGACCTGACAACTCTTTAAAGCAAATATTATCCATTTTAATTCTTCAAAAACCCCATTTTATCAACCTATCTTAGTGATTTTGTCACAAGCAAAATTTTCACAAGAGACCCAAACTTTCCTAACAAATGACTTGAAAGTCAAATAAGGTCAATGTATACTAGAGGTGTCAAATAGGATCTCATCCAAGATTCCTATGCTTAAAAAAAGGAGCGTGATTACTTATGCTATGCCAACGTTGTAAAAAAAGGCAAGCGGCGATCCACATGTACGCCAATATTAACGGTCAACGACAAGCCATTAACCTCTGTCAAAAATGTTATGCAGAAATGATCCATGGTCCATCCGCTATAACAAGTACACCAGAAGGCAATAGACCTTCTTACTGGGACCAACTCGGCGATCTCTTCCGCCATGTCCAAGAAGAACAAGTCCACTCTTCCCAAGAGTCTCCTCATTTTTCCGAACAGGGACAGTCCCAATCTCAAGGGCTCTTAGCACAATTCGGAACCAATATGACAGAACTCGCCAGGAACGGCAAGTATGACCCTATCATTGGACGAGATAAAGAAATCCAACGTTTGATTGAGATTCTCAATCGACGCACCAAAAATAATCCCGTTCTCATCGGAGAAGCCGGAGTCGGAAAAACTGCCGTAGTGGAAGGCCTCGCTCAAAAAATTATCCAAAAAGAAGTCCCAGTCAAACTTCAACACAAAGAAGTGATCCAGTTAGACGTCGTTTCTCTCGTACAAGGGACTGGCGTTCGTGGCCAATTCGAAGAAAAAATGCACCAATTGATCCAAGAACTTACCCAAAATCCTCAGATCATTCTCTTCATTGATGAAATTCATGAAATCGTCGGTGCAGGAAGTGCAGAGAATTCCTCTATGGACGCCGGCAATATTCTCAAACCTGCCCTCGCTCGTGGAGAACTCCAATTAGTAGGGGCCACCACACTTAACGAATACCGAAAGATTGAGAAGGACAGCGCCCTCGCCCGTCGTCTTCAACCGATTACAGTCAAAGAACCAAGTATTGAAGAGTCCTTCGCCATCATCCAAGGGATCGCCCCTCAATACGAAAGCTTCCACCAGGTGAAGTTCTCACCAGAAGCTCTCAAGGCAACGGTGACCCTCTCCAACCGCTACATTCAAGACCGTCAACTGCCTGACAAGGCCATCGA
The DNA here is from genome assembly GCF_001543105.1 of Aerococcus christensenii. Taxonomy (NCBI): domain Bacteria; kingdom Bacillati; phylum Bacillota; class Bacilli; order Lactobacillales; family Aerococcaceae; genus Aerococcus; species Aerococcus christensenii. The sequence goes on along the minus strand of NZ_CP014159.1, from coordinate 1,223,909 downwards.
CCTTCTCGATGAAGCTGGTTCTAAGAAGAACCTCACCATTCCTTTCCTCGATAGTGAGACTCTCAATCGACAAATCGAAGAACTCGATCGGCTTAAAACCATGGCCACCGAAGCAGAAGACTACGAAAAAGCCGCCTACTATCGGGACCAACTCAAGCACTACAAGGAGATGCGCGATAATAACCAAGCCGTCTCCGAAACGACACCTACCGTAACGGTTGAAGATATTCAAAAACTCGTCGAAGCCAAAACAGGTATTCCTGTTGGACAACTTCAAGCCCAGGAGCAAGACCAACTCATCCATCTCGAAGACCAGCTCAATGCTCACGTGATCGGCCAAAAAGAAGCAGTCAGCGCCATTAGTGCTGCTATCCGGAGAAACCGTGTGGGCTTTAACCAAGCCAACCGTCCGATCGGATCTTTCCTCTTCGTCGGGCCAACAGGAGTCGGGAAAACCGAACTCGCCCGGCAACTCGCCCGTATCCTCTTCGGCAGCCAAGACGCCATGATCCGCTTCGACATGTCAGAATACATGGAGAAACACAGCGTGGCCAAACTCATCGGCGCCCCTCCTGGATATGTCGGCTATGAAGAAGCTGGACAGTTAAGTGAGCAAGTTCGGCGGCAACCTTACTCCCTCATCCTATTAGATGAAATCGAAAAAGCCCACCCCGACGTCCTGAATCTCTTCCTTCAAGTAATGGAAGATGGGCGATTGACCGACGCTCAAGGACGCACCGTTTCCTTCAAAGACACCTTGATTATCATGACTTCGAATGCCGGAACAGCCGGCGTGGAAGCGAGCGTTGGCTTTGCCGCCAGCAAGCAAGGCAAGCAAACTTCCGTCCTGCGTCACCTCAAGGACTTCTTCAAGGCTGAATTCCTCAATCGTTTCGACGCTATCGTGGAATTCCAAGCCCTAACCAAAAAAGAACTCATTCAAATTGTCGACTTGATGTTAGAAGCGATGAACACCATGCTTCTCCCTCAAGCGATTCGCGTAACAGTCACCGACGAAGTCAAAGACCGGCTCGTTACTCTTGGCTACGATGCCAAGCTCGGGGCCCGTCCTCTCCGTCGCGTCCTTCAAGACCAGATCGAAAACCAAGTGGCCGATGCCTTCTTACAAAATCCTGATCTTCATCACGTCCACTTTGCCTTGAACGATCAAGAAGATATTGTCATCGACCAAGTCTCCAATGAAGCCGCCCTTCTCCCCGCAAAACAAGAAGGACCCTTAGAAGAAGAGACTCTCCCTTCTGGTCAAGAAGACTAAGCCACTCCTCAGCTATTAAAACAACTCTTTCCCGCTCAAAAAGGCGTATCTCCCAAGCGGAAGATACGCCTTTTATGTTTCTACATCTTGTAAAGTAGACTTGTTTCAATAACTCCTTTTACGAGATCTCTGGAAATAAGCCGTACTTTTCTTTGAAACGACGAATGGTTTGTATCCATGACGAGGCAAAAATCCCCAAGAAGAACACATTCGACAGTCCATGGGCCAAATCAAAGAAGAAGGAAGAAACCCCATACGCGAAAATATTCGACCAAGTCAGGGACAAATTACTTCCTAAAATCGCCCATAAGTTCATAAACCATCCAAAGAAATAGCCGATAGCTAAACCATACAACATGCGTAGCTATTTATTCTTCATAAAGAGCGTATGCCGCATGGCTCCTACAGACAGACCGACCATCCCCCAAGCATACATCTGCCAAGGGGACCAAGGACCTTGCCCTAAAAAGATATTCGACACTAAAGCTGTAATCGCTCCAATGACAAAACCATTTTGGCTTCCCAATACAAGAGCAGATACCATAATGACAAAGTAACCTTCTTTTCAGCACATAACTTACGTATATTATAACTTATATTCTTTAGATAATCTTCATACGCTATCACGTTTTCTCATCTCCCCATACTTCCAAATCCGCGCTCCCCACGATCAGTGGTTTCAAGGCTATCACTTTCCACAAGGGCGATGTCTTCCACTTTTTCGATTAAAAACCCCGCTTGCTTCACCCGTTTCAACTTTTTTCACGCTACTTTCTCATTTGTTTTTGATATCTTTTCATAGACTGAAACCTTTTCAATCCCTGTCAAATAACATTGTTCAATCATAGTATGTCTGCAACATCTGTGTAAAGACTCTATACTGCAGCTTTTCTCACTTTCTATTATCTAACCTTTGCTTGCTGATTCATTTACTTTTTTCTATAATGAAACCAACATCTTCTCAAGAAACATTTTATAGAAAGTAGGTCATGTTTTTATGAAAAATATTTCAAAGCAAGCTCAACTTATCGCCCAAGAACTCATTGAAAAAGCCCACTTACAAGCGGACCAACTTGTCGTTATTGGGCTGCTCTACCAGTGAAATAATGGAAGATTGCATTGGCACTCATTCTTCTGAAGAACTGGGGCAAGTTGTTTTTGATACTTTTTATCGAACTTTTCTCCAATTCAAAATTAATGTAGCAGCACAATGTTGTGAACACCTTAACCGGCTTTAATTGTTTCCCATCAAATACATCCATTATCAGAACCAGTCAATGTTGTCCCTTTTCCTAAAGCTGGTGGTGCCTTTGCAACAGGTGCTTATCGACGATTAGCTGATCCTGTTGCCATCGAAACCATTCAAGCAGATGCTGGATTAGATATTGGCAACACACTGATTGGCATGCATCTTAAATCAGTCGCTGTCCCCATTAGGCTCGTCCATCATTGGTTAGGGAAGGCTTTTGTTAACGCTGCGCGCATGCGCCCCAAATTTATCGGTGGTGAACGCGCACACTACAATCCTACGCTCAAATAATCAATCAATTATACTTTTCTTTCTCTTGGACCTAATAACCTCAATCACACTAACCTATTCATTAAGAAATAGACTTAATTTTTAAAATTCTATCCATGCGTTTCTCTTCTCAACCTATTTGTCTTACACTTTACTTTTATTCGTCAATACTAGACAATAAAAGGACGATTGTTATATTTTTTTTATATGTCTTAAGGAGAACCCTATGATTCAGCTTATTGTTACTTTTTTTCAACATTACTTCACTGCTCCACTCATCATATTTATCTTATCTTTATTTCCGCTATTAGAATTAAGAGGGGGGCTCATTGCCGCTAGCCTACTTGGCGTTCCTTGGCAACAAGCTGCCGTACTGACTGTTATAGCGAATATGATCCCTATTCCATTCATTATTCTACTCGTGGAGAGAGTACTCGACCATTGTGCTTTGAAAGGTCCTTTCCAGTTTCTTGCAAAAAAAATGATCAAAAAAGGCCGTGCTCAAGGCACTGCCCTCTTAAAAAAATATCCACATTCCGTACGCCTTGGACTCTTTTTGTTCGTTGCTATCCCTCTTCCAGGAACAGGGGCTTGGACTGGCGCAATGATTGCTGCTTTTTTGGGTCTTCCTCCTAAAAAGGCTCTATTGCCTATTGCTTTTGGTGTCATATCCGCTTGTTTCATTATGTTAGGATTAGCGTATGCTCTTCCTACTGTATTTGGGTTAAAATAATATCTTTATTTTATCTATCTTTCTTGATTCTATATAAAAGCAATCTGCTCATATTTTATAATGTAGCATTCCCTTTTTCAATTATTATATCTTCTTTCTACGATACGTTTTTATTTTCATTTCGATTACTGTTTACTATCTTCACATCAGTTATCTATTGCATAACCATTATCAATTTTAACTTGTTCTCCCTTTTTATGAACCTTTTCGAATAAAAAAGTGTTGGTGTTTTTTTACATTCACCAACACTTCAACAAGATATCCGCTTAAGCGTCTTAAATAAAAACCACTACGCTCTTGTCTTACTATCACTTTTCGATATATGCATAGATTTCGTTTTATTTTAGTAAGTCTCTATTCTTACTGTACCCGATTAGTCACTGCACCCGTTTGTAAATATTCATGGAAATTATCCATTGACGTTTCAACCATGTTTTTAACCGCTTCATCTGTATTTGATCCCACATGTGGCGTAATCAAAACGCGAGGATAAAGTGCAATTAATTCACGAACTGTTTGATCTGGAATAGCATCCAATTGATCAAATGTTTTGAAAAAGATTGGTCTTTCATTAGGTAAAACATCTGTTCCAAACCCATATAATTTATCTGCTTTCAGTGCATCAATAATTGCTTGATTATCTTGAATTTCACCTCGTGCGGTATTAATCAATATGGCATCTTTTTTCATTTTAGAAATGAAATCAGCATTAATCATGCGATCATTTTCCCCTTTAATATAAGCAACATGTAAACTAACAACATCTGCTTCAGCCAAAAGCTCATCAAGCGTATCTTTGAATTCAACAACTGATTTGGCATTATCCGATTGATAAATATCATAGCCAATCACACGTGCGCCTAATCCTTGATATAATCGCGCTTCCGTCACACCAATTCTCCCACACCCTATAATACCCACTGTGCAATTGCGAATTTCTCTACTAAACATCCGGGGAAGTACACGGAAATCATAATGATGTGCTGTACGTTCAGTAGTATAAGGGACATTACGCAACAAATTCATCGCCATCGTTACAGCTAATTCAGCAATCGCATTAGGGGAGTAGCCAGGTACACGTGCCACCACTTGATTCAACTCTTTAATTGCTTTTAAGTCAATGTGGTCAACCCCTACTGTTCGTGTAAAAATAAGATTAATTCCCCATTCTTTCAACTTTTCAAGATTTCTTCGATTAGCGACACAATTGCCACGAAGTAAAACAGCATCATGACCCTTAGCTGTTTCAATATTCTTTTCAGTTAATAACTCCTTAATTAAAGTCAACTCATATCCATATTTATTTTTTGACTCAAATATATCTTTCTCATTAGAACGGACACCATAACATGCAATTTTTAATGTCATTTTCATTCACTCCTTTATTAAATTATACCAACTGTTTGTAACACTTGAATGACTACTAACCATAATGGAATCGCAATAGTAGAAACCAATGTTCCTATAAATGAACAATTAGAAGCCAATTTATTTTCTTTATCAAAACCTATCGCATAAGAAACAGCCACCGCTGCTGGCGGGGTTGCCATCATTACTACTGTTGTTCCAATCGCAGCATAATCCATTGGCATCACACCGATACTTGATAAAATTATCGCAATCACCAAACTAATTACTGGAACTAGTAACATTTTATTAAATGAATAATACCACACATGGCGGTCTGTAACAGCTTCATCAATTTTAGCTGCACCAAGCGTTGCTCCAATTGATAGCCAAGCTAACGGTGAAGACAGTCCTCCTAAGTAACCCATTATTTTGTAGAGTGGAGGTAAAACAAGATCCGTTCTCAAAATTGGAGCTTGACGAACAATTGCTTTCCCTGTTTTATTCACAACTTCAACCGTTATCGTTGGTAAGTAGCTTTGGAATATCCAAATTAACAACCCTGCAATTGTAAATAAAATTGTCGGATTCAAGAAAATTTGTTTTAAGTTTTCTTTCTTAAATTTCAAACCACTCATCATAATATAGCAATAAGAATAAAGAAAAACACGATAGCCAATATTAAAGATATTAGCATAAATTATCCCATCTGATCCATACACAGCAGAAACAATAGGAATACCAAAAAAAGTAGTTGACCCAAAAATAGTAAGCATTCTTAAAACTAATTGCCTATCACCTTGAAATTTTCTATAGCTCACTCGAGTGAACAAGATAAATAAAATATACACAAGGAAGCCCCAAACAAGAACACTCATACTTTGATTCAATTGAGCAGTATTTAAATCTTTCATAAATGCATTAAAAGCTAAACATGGAATAGCTAATTTCAATACTGTTTTAGATAGCACTTTAGATGCATATTCATTAAAAATACCCTTTCGCCGACAAATATAACCAATAAGAATAATACCAATTGTTGATGCAATCGCACTAATAAAATTCATATTAGTAAAAGTTGATATTAATATTTTACCAATTGACATATAAAACCTCTCCTTGTCATTCATTATTTATCCGGATCAATAACTAAACATAGTGTACATGTTAACAAAGTATCGTTCTACTTTATTTAACTTAAATAAACTTTTTTAAATAATTTATATCAATTAAACATATGTCAATTTTTATTGAAAAGCCCTACAATTTCTACTGAAAATAAAAAAAGTGTTGTTAAATATAAAATTTATCACAACACTAAAAATCAATTTAAGCCCATAAAAAGTCAATATATTGTCTTTTATTGAACAATTCATCGTAAATCAAATTTCATTCTTTATCTAATTAACAAAAGCTCCTCTTCTAAATGTGAGGATTATTCTCCCTCATATCCGTAAAAAAACGACAATAATCTTATATACACAAAACAATGCTTCCTTTCCCCTAAGAATATGCTTAATGGATGAGCTATTAACTCATATATCTGTTAACCATTCATCTTTTTGAATAATAAATTACTGGTCGCCCCGCATGACCATATTCTTGATAAGTTTTTAAATATTTTTTCTGTATAAGAAAATGAATATATTTTCTTACCGTCACATGTGAAATATGTATTTTATTCACTAACTCTATGATGGTAAAAGTTCCTGAAAATTGATTAATTGCTTCTAAAACTTTTTCTAATGTCGCAGAAGTTATTCCTTTCTCAAGTGGTCCTTCAATCAATATTTTTTTCCAATCGCTATCTTCACTAGAAGAATGGAAACGAGAATTAGACAGATAAATTAGGTCAAGATCTTGCTGGTTTAGCTTCTGATCTCGAAAAAGAAGTAATAATTTCCTATCCAAAGACTCCAAACTTGAATACAAACGCTCATAACTAAATGGCTTAAGAATATAATCATGAACACCACACCGTAATCCCTCTTTGATCACTTCCACTGAATCTTGAGCAGTTAACATAATCATTTGACATCCAGGTTGCAATTGCTGAATCTTATCAAACAGATCTCTCCCTTGCCTCTTCCCTGCTCCTAAATCATCATCTATTAACACTAAATCAAACGACTCCTTATGCAAAATGCGTTCTGCAGCTTCATAGCTGGAAACAATCTTTTCAACATGAAATTTGCCAGAACGATTGACATAATCTCGATTAATCGCTTGAACCATTTTGTCATCTTCAACTAATAACACACGATAAGTCATTTTATCCTCCATACTTAATATTTAACCGTAAATGTACAGTTGGCTCAATTACTTGATCTTCTTGCCAATACCTGCGATTAACAAAAGAAGATTCAGCTGATTCAATTTGTAATTCATCTAACCCATCCAACCAAATATCTGTAATTAATTCACCTTCTTGATAATCTAATGACAAAGATGCACGTGAAGTTTTAGATCGTTTCTCTTGATACCAATCTTCAAAGAAATGCATCTCTTCTAACCAAGAACTCGTTTCTTGATAATTCGTTGGCTCAGGGACTTCCGTTTCCACAGAAATTTCTTCATAAAGTAAGCGATTAGCCTGATGTATCAACAAGTGTCCAGCTAAAACGGAATTATTGATCAACAATGGCATAATTTGATTTAAACAAAATTCTGTTTGACTTAATTGTTCAAGATAACGCTTCAATTCTTCGATTCGTTCAAAATCAGCTAAGCCATATATCACATGGAGTTTGTTCATAAATTCGTGATTTTGTTCAGCAAGTTGTTTAGCGAAATATTCAGAATTATCTAATTGTTGAACTAACGTTTTTAATTCACTTGTATCTCTTAAAATAATCAAATACCCTCTAAGTTGTTTCCCGTTTTTAACAGCGGTTAATGACGCCACATAAGAACGATAAACTACTCGTGATTCTACAAGTTGTAACTGATCGACTTGATGAATATTGATCTTTTTCAAAATCTCATCAATACATTTTCCATTTGCGAATGGCCACACGGCTTGAGCCGTTTCATTCATGTATTCAATATATCCTTTTGTATCTACTAAGATAATAGGATCACGCGTTTTTCGAAACATCGCATTTCGTTCTTCTAGGACCTTAGCAATTTCTTGGGGCTCCATTCCTAGCATTTGTTTTTTTAAAGAAACAGCCAGTAAGAAAGACAAAAAAGAGCCGATCAAAAGTGAAAAAACTAAAGATACCACTAATGAGTGATTCGTTCGATCAATAAATCGTTTTAAATTAGGAGACATAATGCCTAAAGAAATGGCACCAATTACTTCATTTTGCTTATTATAGATAGGAACAAACCCACGTAATGAACGTCCTAAAGGGCCATTTCCTGTATGATAATAAGATTCTCCTTGATCAAGCGCTCGATTCTGATCATTTTCTCCCTGAAAATGTCCTCCTATTAATTCTTTATTCGGATGAGTAAGCCTAGTACTATTTTTTAGAATAATAACTAAATAATCAAGTTGAAACCTCGCTTCTTCTTTACTAGCATAATTTTGAATTTCACTTGAAGTGTGACCAGATTCTACTGCTTCAATAACTCTTGGATCAGCAGCTACCTCATGTCCTATATTTAAAATTTGCTCTCCATAATCATGAATAACACGATTTTTAGTCATACTAATCATAGTTCCATACATAATAAGTAAAGTTAACACAACTAAAGTTAAGCTCATTATTATTAATTTAATTAATAGCCTCTGCTTTTCCCATAGTTTTTTTAATTTATTCATCCATAACTCCTCGATTGAATCCATACCTAATACTAAGAAGTTTAATCCGATCAAAATAATAAAATAACTACTTCTTCATTTTTTATTGCTTACACGTAACTCTATACGTCAATATTGTGTACTTCATTAAAATTTTGACTAATAATAAACACATTAAAAAGGACAATCTCTCCTTCATGTATTGCCTCCACACAGAAAAAAGGAATATTGCCCTACTAACTTCATTTTATCACGATTACTTGCTAGCTACACATTTTTTTACAGATGAATTACAAATAATATTGCGACACTTAAACCAAACTCAGTTCGTGCATAAACATTTCAAATGGAGTTTGATACCCTAGACATTCTCTAGGTCTAGTATTAAGCTCCATTAAGTTTTTTATTAGCTCATTAACCGATATTTTAGATAAGTCTGTCTTCTTAGGATAATACTCTCTCAATAAACCATTAGAATTTTCATTGCTTCCTCTTTGCCATGCTGAATACGCATCAGCAAAGTACAAATTTATACCGCTTTTTTCAGCGTCTTCATAACAAGAAAATTCTTTGCCTCTATCAGATGTGAACGTCTTTAAAGCTTCTAATGGTAAAGATTGAATTAGTTTATCAACGGCTCCTAACATCGAATTTTTGCTTCGATCTGCCATAGGTAAGACTATATAAAATCTAGTTTTTCTTTTACCTCTAGATGACACAACTGTATCTAATTCCCAATGACCAAAAGTATTCCTTTTTTTGACTTCTTTTGGTTTTTTTCTATTGATTTCCCTTTTCTTCTTAGCTTTGAAACATCAAACTCTATCATTCCTAAGTAAATCCAATTATATATTGTTTTAAAACAGACAACATCTTTACATATAGTGTTTGCTATTTGCTCGGGAGACCACTTCTTATGAAGTTTTTCAGATATGGATTTGGTGAGTTTACCATCAGCTTTTGTTTTCCTGCCTTTAGATGATGATTTTTCAATCTTATCTTTTTGGGCATAGATAGCATCATACTCATTACCACATCTTTTTAATTCTCTTGATTTCGAGTTCATGATCTTAGACATTCTCATACAAGTTATCTCATTCATTTAGGAATTGATCCTCTAAGTATTAAAGAAAGGCTAGGCCATAAATCGATTGAAACAACTTTAAATATTTATAGCCACCTTTACCCCAATCGGCAAGCAGAAATTGCAGCTTTATTAAATAAGCCCAAATTAAGATCAACGGGAAAATGAGTTCGTTATAAGTGTTGATATACCAGCGTTTACAGCTTCATTTGCTATTATTCCCACTCTTCTTTTCCAAACGTCCGACATATCCCAAACCATTCAAAATACTAGATTCTATTTTTTAGAGTACCACCAAATCCACCTAATTATAGGACGTTTTCAAATTTTTAGTCCCGTCCCAGTCCCAGTACCGGAGAAAAATTTTTAACTCTTTCAGTTTCTCTATTATCAAGGGTTATACAAATTATTTTAGATAGTCTTCTAAACCTCTAGACTTTATTCGTTCAATAGCCCTCATATCCTCTTCTGTTAGTTTTGATTCATTTACATTATTTATATCCACAGTCCACGAATCAAATATTTCCACAATTCTATCAGAAACTCTGATATCTCTTTCCCTTATTTGCTCTAGCTTCCAGTCATTTGAATGAAGTTGTGAAAATTCTTGAACCATAGCTATCTTTGATTGTTTGTACAGATCTTTTTTCTTTTCAAAATATCCATTACTAGCCACAATATTTAGTCTTTTTTCAAAAGGTATTTTATTTCCAAGATGTTCAATTATCTCATTTACCTCGTCTTCTGAGGAACTTGGGAAATAAGAGTCCTGCCATTTTCTAGGAAGAATGTGCTCAATTTCCCATTTTACTGGCAAAAGTTCATCTTGTAAGTCATTATCATAGGACAATAACTTTAATAACATCCTAACCACATTTCTATGAGGATTCTTCAATTCTTCTCTTATAATATTTTGATCAACCGCTTTAAATTCAAATTTAGGTTCATCGCTACTAATAATTTCTGAATTTAAATTCAAAATATTCTGCTTAACTGCATTAATTGTTGGAGTGACAATATATCTACTACATAAGTTAACGAATAATTTTCTTAAGAATAAAAGGAATTTATCTTCAAAGTTATCTGAATCTTTATAGTGTAGGTAATAAGTAATTACGGGATATTTCCAGAATTCATTCGGATAAGATGTAAGAATATCTAATTCTTTTAAAATCTCAAAATTTCTAGACCAATTTTCACCCTCTATTTCTTCTTTATTATTAACTACTGACCAAAAATTTAATATCACACTCAAATTATCCATTAATTCTGAATCATATAGCCTTAAGAAATTATTACTTGAATAATATTTTCTGAGTCCTGGGGTTGTTGTCTTTCTATCGTTTTCTTTTGCTCGCAGATAAAACATATAATAATAAAATAATTTTTGAATATTTTCGTCAGCATATTCTGCACCAGTGCTAACTTCTTGCCACTTTTGAATGAAAGTATTTCTAGCTTCAGGCTCTTTAATGTTATTGTAGATTTTTGCCTTAAAAATGTCTGCATCCGATAAAGGTAATCCTCTATCATTAAGTGTTGAAAAGATTGTAAGAGCAGTATCTTGACTATCGGCTTTGATAGGAAGAACAATCGCTTTATTTAAAATATTATTTATCAAGTGATAGAAAGTTAAAGGTTCATTTTTAGCATACTGATCTATAAGATTTTGACATAATAAATAATTTTTCGAGTAGTTATCCCTAGCATTTTTATCTGCAACTCCAGTTCTTAGTATATTATTTAATATTTCGTTATGCTCTGATTCAAAAACTCTAGATTCCAATAACGTATTACTTTTGTTTGCTTCACCACTTAATTCATCAGTTTCCCATAAGGCTGGCTCAATCTGGCTGATGAAATTTTTTCTCTCCTTAGTATGATCCATTTTTTCGATTTTTGTATATATAGCTCTTAGTAGTAAACATAGAGTTGTAATTCTTTGTTGCCCGTCAATTATTTCTTGTTCCTTATCATCATTCGTATAAGACACAATTGTTCCAAGAAAATATGGGGAATCAATTCTTTCTTGAGTATATTCAACTAGATCATCAAATAAGGTTTGAACCTCTTCTTCCTCCCATGCATAAGGTCTCTGATACTCAGGTATTATAAACTTGTGTTTTTTTCCAGCATCTAAAAATTCTTTTACACTTTTCTTATTTATTTCTATTGATGTTGACATATAACCTCCATAAATTACATTTCATTTTATAAAACAAAATGTTTTTTTACTTGCAAAAATTATACTTCTTAACCTAAATATATTTTAAAACAGTTTTTCATTTATTTATATTATATGATATCATTAAATCTTTTAAATTAGTGAAAATTTGGCTTAGGAAAAATAATTTAAATAACTATAGATAATAATTTGCTATAATGACTATATTGAGAAGCTTGCAGAAAGTGAGGTAATTATGTTAAACACTAGCGGATTATTATTTACACTTAATGATGATGGGTCAGCCGAGATTGGGTACGAGGATTATGATGTAGAATTTTTTGTCGGAGACGATTATGAACTCATGTATTATCTAGACAAAAATAATTTTGTATTGTTACTTGATTCTCTTGGCATATCAAAAAAAGATAATATAAAAGATCACTTAATTGATGAGTTTGGTGAGAATTTCAACTCAAGTAAATTTGAGGATTTCTGTAATGGGAAAAATATAAAATTTAAAAAGAATGTTCATCTTGGATAAAAATAAAGACCGCAGTTTAAAACTACGGTCTAATTTTTTGTCCTCATGTAAACCACTTGGAACTATTATTCAATTTATTCTTTTTTACTTCCAGTACCATTTGAGTACCAGTAGTTATTTTTCATTCTCTTTATAGCTTGTAATTAAGCTATTTTAGAAAATTTTGCGACTATTCCCATTCTTCTTTTCCAAACGTCCGACATATCCCAAACCATTCAAAATACTAGATTCTATTTTTTAGAGTATCACTAAATCCACTTAATTGTAGGACGTTTTCAGATTTTTAGTCCCGTCCCAGTCCCAGTACCGGATAAATATTGTTTTAATATAATATCTGTTAATCTTGTTTATCCAGTTTTCAAATTAATCTTACTTCGAATTTACTTCATTTTTACTTTTTGCTTTGTGGGTTTAAATCTAAATATATTACTTGGTAATTATCCATTCTATGGAGATAAGACAAAAGATTTAGAGAACCTTAAACAAGGAGATTTTGTTAAAATCTTCGGAAAAGTAAAAACTAATATTGGCAACAATGAAAGGGAACATAAAAATGTTCGTATTCTGTCTTCTAAGCTATTAAAAGCAAAAGAACAAGTAAGGAGTCAAGACAAGGATAAAAAGTCCATATTAGGGCAAATAAATAGCTTTAAGACAGAGGACAAACTTAAGTCAAATAAGAAAGACCATAGCAAAGGTGCAGAGAGATAAATATCGGCAGTCCGAAGACTGCCGATATTTTTTTTGCTAAGTTTAACGCAGTAAATCATATAATTGAAAGGAATCTGTATTATATGCTCTAATTAGATAGTTAATCTATACATTTAGAAAGGTAAAATATAGAATTGGAGAATGATATAGGATTTTCATATAACAAATTATGGAAGTTATTAATAGATAAAAATATGAAAAAAAACAGACTTACAATGTGCAATCGCAACAACACCCAAGACAATAGCAAAAATGGGAAGAGACGAAAATGTAAGTCTAGAAACATTAGGAAAGATTTGTGAGTATTTTCAATGTAATATTGGAGATATTATTGAATATAAGTCAATGGGGATCAAGTATGATAACGGAATTTGATAGTATTACATATTCCAATGCTGGTAGAGGGCTACAATGCTTATTAAAAACTGAGCGTGCTTTAAATAATATTAATACAAATAAAGATAAAATAATTTTAATTGAAGAGCCAGAAAACCATTTTTCATATTCTAACATGAATAATTTAATTGATATTCTACAAGAAAATAGTAATAAGGAATCTAGTCAAATAATTATTTCAACTCATAGCAGTTTTGTTTTAAATAAATTAGGCTTAGAAAATTTAATACTTTTATCAAACAAAAAAAGCTCTAAAATTACAAATTTAAGTAGTGATACAGAAAAATATTTTAAAGCTATTTCAGGATACGACACATGTGGAGACGGTGGTATTATTGTCAAGAAAATAGAATAACAAGTTATAAAAGTGTTGAAATAGGTGCTTTTAGGATTTTAAAAGAAATCAGTTCTATAATAAATTAAAAATCGTGTTGGTAGAAAAATGTCTACTTCTACCAACACGATTTTACAAAGAGCCAGTACTTACATCTCTTTTTCTCCTGTAAAACTATTGTATCTTGATACTTTAAGGAGTTTCAATCATTCGATCTGTTAACCGTTATTTTTTGGATCTAAACTTAATAAAATAGCATTAATGGCGACGATGACCGTTGACACAGACATTAGAATTGCTCCTAATGCAGGGTTTAATGTGATACCAATAGGAGCCAAAATTCCTGCAGCTAGAGGGATAGCTATAAAGTTATAACCAGCTCCCCAAAAGAGATTTTGTTTCATTTTACGAGTTGTTTTGTGTGCTAATTCAATAAATGATTCAATATCTCCTGGATCAGATTGAGTCAAGATGACATCAGCTGAATCCAACGCCACTTGAGTTCCTGCACCGACCGCTATTCCAACATCTGCCAAGGCAAGAGAAGGAGCATCATTGACACCGTCACCTACCATGATAACTTTTTTTCCTTCTTCTTTAAGTGTTTTTACTAACTCATATTTGTCTTGTGGAGATTGATTTGATCTATATTCAATCTCTAAATCTTCTGCCGCGCCTTGAGTTGCTTTTTCATTATCACCTGTTGCCATAATTGGTTGAATATTGTTCTTTTTAAGAACTTTAATTAACTCTTTGCTCGTTGGTTTTAATTCATCCCCTAAAGCTACAGCACCAATAGCATCATCGTTTTCTACTAAGACACTGAGAGTTGCTCCTTTTGGAATATCCATATCCAGATTACGTCCGTATGCTTTTTGGCTGATTAATTGGTAACTATGGCCCTTGGCTTTGCCTTCTACGCCAGCACCGGAAATCACATCAATTGAATCAAAAGATACTGGACTTATACCTTGCTGCTTAGCGAAACTAATAATTGATTGAGCAATCGGGTGGCTAGATCCTCCTTCAATACCTGCCAGTAAGGCAATGATTTCCTCTTTCTTATATTTGTTATTAAAAAGTTTAACGTCTAATACTTTAAACTCACCAGTTGTTAAAGTACCCGTTTTATCTAAAATCATCACATCTGCATCTTGAGCTATTTCTAAGGCTTGGCGGTCTTTTACTAGTAAGCCACGGCTAGCTCCTAAGCTTGTGCTACGGGCGGTTACCAATGGAATAGCCAGACCCAATGCGTGCGGACAAGCAATAACTAATGTAGTAATAGTAAATATAACTGCCGTTGGCACATCTTCTATAACCATCCACACTACAAAAGCAATTAGCGCGACAATAACAGCAATATAGAAGAGCCATCCTGCAACCTTTTGAGCAATATTTTCTGCTCTGGAAGGCTGACTTTGAGCTTGGCTGATTAAATTCTGAACTTGAGAGATGAAGGATTGATCACCTGTCTCATTCACTTTAATATAAAGAACCCCTTCTCCATTTGTTGAGCCTCCGATTACTTCATCGCCAGGACCTTTTTTAACTGCTTTTGATTCTCCAGTCAAAAGAGCTTCATTTACACGTGATTCGCCACGCTCGATAGTTCCATCTGCTGGCACATTTTCTCCAGCTTGAACTCGAATTAAATCACCTACCTTTAAGTCAGCAACTGGTCGTGTTTCTATTGAATCGTCATCTAATACTACATGAGCATCTTTTGGTACTAGCTTAGCCAGTTCTTCTTGTGCATCTCCTGCTTCTCCAATAGCTTTCATCTCAATCCAGTGACCTAATAACATGATTAATAGTAATGAAGCAAATTCAAAGAAAAAATCCATAATTTGTTCACCTGTTACGTAGCTTGCTATTACAGTATAAATACTATATAAATATGAAACACTTAAACCTAAAGATACGAGAGCCATCATTCCAGGGTCTTTTTGTTTAAATTCGTCAACTGCCCCTTGATAGAATGGACGTCCACCATAAATAATTAATATAGTAGATAAAATAGCTACTACAATATCAGAATATGGAAAAGTAAACTGGAATGGTAGGTCAAACCCAGCCATAGGGGATAAGAGCATAATAATTATTCCTAGTGGCAATGATTTTAAGAAAAGTTCCTTAAAGTTTCCATGATGGTGGTCATGCCCACTGTGCCCGCTGTGATCATGCCCACTGTGCCCGCTGTGGTCATGCCCAGCATGATGTTCTTGATGTTGATTCTTATGGTCTCCATGTTCATCTGTGATTCCATGCTCGTGTTTTAACTTATCCATGTCGTCATAATTATGGTGATTATGGGACGAATATCTGTTGTCATTATTCATTTTAAATTCCTCCTTATTCTTCATGATGATGTAAATGACATTCGCATTGTCCTTCTGGACAATTGCAATCCACTTCTTCTACTGCGAAAGATTTTTTCATCTCTAATATTTTTTCTAGTCGATCTATATCATCGAAGCTTAAAGCATGATCTTCAATGATGCTTCCTATTACATTTCCGACTTTCTTATTGCAAATACGGTTAAAAATATCTTCTGCATAATCCCTTACGGCTTCTTTCTCTTCAATATTGGCAGTGTAAATAAACTTTCTACCTTCTTGCTCTGTATTTAGTACGCCTTTTTCAACTAATCGACCTAAGATCGTTTTGATAGTGGATTGTGTCCAATCCAATTTTTCTTGCAATACGGAAATGACTTTTTTACTAGTTACTCGATCATTTGCCCAAACCACACGCATGACTTCCCACTCAGCATCTGTGATATGAGTATTATATACTATTACACCCATTGTCTTTCCCTCCTTATCGTTTACAAATATAGACTTAATACTTAAAATAGGTTTACTCTTGTAAACTTATTTTGTCAAGTATTTTTAATAAATGTAAGCAACGCTTATAGCTTTTTATCTCTCCACTTCTATCCCATAATAATTTTCATAGTTTTTCATATACTGAACAAGGTCAGAAAATTGCTCTTTATCCAAAGAATACTCTTGCATAAGGGTGTTCTTTTTTTCTTGCAATTCATCGAGTCTCGTTAATATTTCTTTGGTGTTTGGTAGTTTTTTATAGTTTTCTAAAATTTCTTTAGCGGCTATTTTATAAACAGAAAGCTCACTATAATACTCTTCTGCAAATTGCTTATCATTAGGATTTTTCTTGTGGTATTTATATATTTCACGATACTTATTTATATTTTCCATATCCTGGGATAAACTCTTCATTTCAGTTTCAATTTTCTTTATTTTATCTAACAAATCTTGTCTATCATCAGCTGATTTTTTGATCAGGTCATCGAGTTGTGTAATTGAATTAATTCCTTATTCTCTTAATTTAATTATTGAATCAGCCATTGTTTGATATTGTGTTTTCTTGCCCAAACTTCATAGTCTTTAGAGGATTGAGCTTTTTCATTAGTAGATATATCAATGACGTTTCCTACACGTTTTTTAATAGGATTAGCTTTATTTTTAATTGCTAAATCTATTCTTTCTTTGATTCTTTCCTCAGCATAATCTTCTCCGATAGTATTCAATCTTGTAAATCTTTGCTTATCTTTATGACGAAAAGCAATGTGTTTACCAAACTTAATTTCATAATCAAGAGTTTTCATATTTTCCAAAAACTCTTCCCACGATTTAGACTTATTAATCATTCTATCTATATCAAATTGCAGTTTAGACTTCCAAGAATTTCCTTTCTTGTTTTGGTCATATTCGTACCAAGATTTACCAGCAGTTTTGTATTTTCTTTTGTAAGCTTCATAATATTCATCAATGACTGAAAGCTTATTTTCTTTACATAATTCATCACTTTGATACCTGATTTTATGGTAAGTTTTTTTGTTAAATTGGTAGCATTTACCTGTCATGTAATTAACATTATTGAAAATAATATGGTTATGGATATGTCCTCTATCTATATGAGTTGCAAAAACAAATTCA
Source organism: Aerococcus christensenii (assembly GCF_001543105.1). NCBI lineage: Bacteria > Bacillati > Bacillota > Bacilli > Lactobacillales > Aerococcaceae > Aerococcus > Aerococcus christensenii. Next base: position 1,206,087 of record NZ_CP014159.1, on the reverse strand, counting down.
TAATCTCCTTTTAAAATTTTCTTACATAATTCCATTCCAATTTCGTGAGCTTTTATATGATTAGCCTCTCCTGGTAGAAAAGATTGAATCAAGTGTATAGCCAGAACTGTAAATTTAGTATCATTGTCTTCTCTAGTTTTCAGAAATTAAATGTGGGCAGTAGATGGATGACAATTAAATGGAGATACCAAAATTTTTTAATCAATTTTTTCACTTTTAGTTGTATAATCTATTGCCAAATTTAGAGTTGATTTTATTGGATGTATTTTTGTAATTGCCATACTAATCACCAGAACTTTCTTTTGATCTGTTAAGCAGTAGAGAATGTATATCCCATATTTCTTTTGACAATTTTTCTATTTTTTCTCTCATATAATCAATATCTTTCTTGTAAATAACACCAGTTGTATTAGGTGCTTTTGCAATCTGATTTATATTATTTGTTGCATTTGAAAGTAGCCATTGAAGATGTCTAAATAAAATAATCCTCATAAATAATATATACACAAAAAGACCGCAGTTTGAAACTACGGTCTGATTTTTTTTGCCCAAATGTAAACCACTTGGAACTATTATTCAATTTATTCTTTTTAACAAATGTTCCCATTTTAATCCCAGTTACAGTTTTTAATCTTCTGTAACCATTGATTTTACAAGGTTTTTTGTTTTTTTGCTATTATTCCCATTCTACTGTTGCAGGCGGCTTAGAGGTGCAGTCCACCACGACGCGGTTAATGCCGCCGACTTCATTGACGATTCGACGACTAATCGTATCGAGCACATCATAAGGAATTCGTGCCCAGTCAGCGGTCATGCCATCCACACTAGTAATCGCCCGAATAGCGATGGTGTAGTCATAGGTCCGCTTGTCTCCCATCACGCCCACAGACTTAAAGCCAGGGAGGACGGTGAAGTATTGCCAGATCTCCCGATCTAATCCTGCCTTAGCGATCTCTTCACGGAGGATAGCATCCGATTCACGAACGATTTCTAACTTCTCAGCAGTCACCGCACCGATCACCCGAATAGCCAAGCCTGGCCCTGGGAAAGGTTGCCGCCAAACGATCTCATCTGGCATCCCTAATTGCGTTCCTACTGCCCGAACTTCATCCTTGAATAAAGTATTCAAAGGTTCAATCAATTCAAAGTGCATTTCCTCTGGAAGTCCCCCAACATTATGGTGAGACTTGATAGTTTCAGCGGTTTCTGTCCCAGATTCGATCACGTCGGTATAGAGAGTTCCTTGAGCGAGGAAGTCTACCCCATTCAACTTGGTGGCTTCGTCATTGAAGACTTCGATAAACTCATTCCCGATAATCTTCCGTTTCTTTTCAGGTTCACTTACCCCTGCTAACTTAGTCAAGAAACGTTCAGAAGCATCTACAGCGATAATGTTCAAGCCGAACTTACCACCTAAGGTATCCATCACTTGCTTGGCTTCACCCTTCCGCAAGAGACCATGGTCAACGAAGATGCAGACTAATTGATCCCCGATCGCTTTTTGGAGAAGAACCCCTGTCACTGAAGAGTCAACCCCACCAGATAGCCCCAGTAAGACCTTCTTCTTGCCAACTTTTTGACGGATATTTTGAATTTGCATTTCAATAAAGTCCGCCATGCTCCAATTGCCTTGGCAACCACAAACTTCATAGATAAAGTTCCGTAACATAAGGTTACCGTGCAAGGAAGAACGAACTTCTGGATGGTATTGGAAACCATAAATCCGACGTTGACTGTCTTCGAAGGCAGCGACTGGACTATTCGGCGCAAAAGCAGAAATTTCAAAACCTTCAGGGATCTGACTAATCCGGTCCCCATGACTCATCAAGACGGTCTCTTCACAGGCAAGGCCCTTGAAGATACAGGAATCTGTCTTGGAAATCGTCATCACTTGTTGCCCGTATTCCCGCTTATCAGAAGCTTCCACAATTCCCCCAAATTTCTTGGTAATCAATTGCATCCCGTAGCAGATTCCCAAAACAGGAATGTCCAAGTCGAAGATAGCGGGATCAATATCAAAGGACCCCTCCTCATAAACAGAGTTCGGCCCGCCAGAGAGGATGATTCCCTTCACGTTGCCTTGTTTGACAATCTCTTCAGCCGTTTGACGGTGGGATTGCAATTCAGAATAGACGCCCATCTCACGAATGCGCCGCGTAATCAATTGATTGTACTGGCTTCCGTAGTCAAGAACGATAATTTTTTCAACATCATGTAATGTATTCATAAGGTTCACTGGCTCACTTTCCTTTCCATATCGCCTTCATTTTATCAAAAATAGGCTTTAATTACTAGAAACGTTTTCGAAAATAAGCCCTTTTCACGGATCTTAAAACTTTTTCAGAAAAGAATTGTTCGTTTTGACTAGGACAAGTCCTCCATACTTTCCCTAAAATAAATTTTTCCTTCATTAAATATAGGGCTTTATTCGCACTTCCTCTCTCGTCCTTTTTCAGCAAAATAACTTCTCTCTTAAAATCTAAGGAATCCTAAAAAAATTCCCTACAAAGTTGTTATTCGACGATCTTTTATTGTATGATTATAATGTTATGAACGGGGGAACATTATGAAAACAATCACAGGTCAATCCCATGGCAAACTCATCTTAATAGGAGAGCATAGTGTGGTCTATCAGAAGCCCTCTATCGCTCTTCCCTTCCGCGCAGCGACGATTTCCGTCCAATTGGAACCTGCAGGCAATCATTCTTATCTTTTCTCGGATATTTACGAAGGGCCTACAGAAGAAGCACCCAATCGCTTGGATGCCCTCATCGGCTTATTCAATATTTTGCGTCATGACTTTCACTTAGAAAGGACTCATTTCACCATTCGAGTTAGCTCAAGCCTCCCTATCGAACGCGGCTTGGGTTCTTCGGCTGCGCTTTCGGTGGCCTTTATTCGAGCTTTCTACCAATACTTAGACCGTCCACTTACGACAGAAGACCTCTTAGACTATGCGGACTATGCAGAGACTATCTCTCACGGCCATCCGAGTGGACTGGATGCTCGAGTCACTGCCCTCAACCAGCCCCTCCTCTTCCAAAAAGGTCAACACCCAACCGTCTTCGACTTCCACACCCCTTACTGGTTAGTCGTCGCAGATAGTGGGATCGCAGGAAATACCAAGTCAACCGTTGAACGGGTCAAGACAGCTTACGACAGTCCTTATCCCGCTCGAAAAGCTGCTGTTCATCAAGCCATCGACGGACTTGGAGAGCTCACCCCTCGCTTTGCGGAAGCTCTCACTGCTTCTCAATCGTCCTTAGAGACCCTCGCTTCCATTATCCAATCCGCTCAAACTTATTTACAGAGTCTACAAGTTTCAAGTCCAGAGTTAGACTTCGGCATTCAAGAGATGCTCAAACACGGAGCAGTGGCCGCCAAACTGACCGGTGGCGGTGGTGGAGGCTGTTACTATGGTCTTGTCGAAACTCACGACCAAGCCCTCGCCCTCCAAGAAGCTCTCACTCACAGTCCTTACGCATCAGACACCTGGCTGATGCCCCTCAGCAGTCAATACTAACAAAGGAGGCCTCTCATGGCACCACTACAAGGCATTTGTCGTGCCCATACTAATATTGCCCTCATCAAATACTGGGGAAAAAGAGATCAAGACCTGATCTTACCCATGAATAGTAACCTATCCCTTACCCTCGATCGCTTCTACACCGATACTGAAGTTCACTTCTCCAGTGATTTCACCAGCGATCGTTTGATCCTAAACGATACCCTGCAAGAAGAAGCAGAAACGCAAAGAATTAGCCAGTTTTTGGACCACTTTCGTGCCTACGCGGGAACTAGTCTCAAGGCACAAGTGACTTCCTACAACCACGTTCCCACAGCAGCCGGACTAGCCAGCTCTGCAAGTGCCTTTGCCGCTTTGGCAGGTGCTTGCAACCAAGCCCTCGCTCTAGGACTCGATCTAACTACCCTCTCCCGCTTTGCTCGCTTAGGGTCTGGATCTGCCACTCGGTCCATCTTCGGCGGTTTTGTCGAATGGCAAAAAGGGACCGGTGATAAAGATTCCATCGCCCTTCCCTTTGACGACGCCCAGTGGGACATTGGTATGATTATTATCGCCCTCAACAAAAAACAAAAGGTCATCTCCTCCAGAGAAGGCATGGCACACGCAATGGCCACCTCTCCCTTCTACTCCCTTTGGCCAACTCTTTCCAAAGAGAAACTCGCCGCCATCAAACCCGCCATTAAGGCCCACGACCTTCAAAAAATCGGCGAAATCGCAGAACACCACGCCATGATGATGCACGCCACGACCCTCTCTGCCAATCCTCCGTTTTCCTATTTTGAACCCGAGACCCTCGTCGCTATCCAAGCTGTCCACCAGATCCGGCAAAGTGGTATCCCCGCCTATGTCACCATGGACGCAGGTCCCAATGTGAAAGTCCTCTGTCATTATTCCGATGCAGACCGGATCATGGCCAAACTTCAAGCCCACTTTCCTTCTGACCAACTCATCGCTTCCAAACCTGGTCAAGGGATCCAACTTCTCGATCACTTGGAGGCCCTCCATGCCTAAGATCACCCTTCAAGTGCCCGGCAAACTCTATCTAGCTGGCGAATACGCCGTCACGCATCCCTACCACAGCGCCGTGATCGCTGCAATCAGTGCCTACCTCCATCTCTCCCTCACCCCTTCAACGGACGGAATCGGACACTTGGTCACTAACCAAAGCCCCCTCCCGCTCAACTGGACAGTAGATGAAACGGGAAGGGTACAGGGCCTTCCTGATCCCTTTGTCCTGATTGCTAGCTGCTTGGAGACAAGCTACCGCTACCTCCTCACTCATGGACCTGCTCTGCTACCACGCCCTTATGTCCTAACGATCCAGTCTGACCTCGACAGTCCCTCCGGCGCCAAATACGGACTCGGGTCTTCTGCCGCAGTCAGCGTTGCCTGTATCGAAGCCCTCCTCCAAGCCTACCATGTGCCTTACACCCCTCGCTTGATCTACCAGCTCGCCGTCATCAGCCAAAAGCGGATCGGCCTTTCGGGGTCCTTCGGGGATATCGCTTGCACCAGCTTCCGCACGCTTATCGCCTACCAGAACTTCGATCCGACGCTTCTCAACCAAGCCCTCACCACTTCTTACCAGCTAGAAGACTTACTCAATCCTTCCTACTGGCCGGGACTAGACATTCAGCCTCTTCCTTGGCCTACAGACTGGGAGATGGCCATTGCTTGGACCAAAAGCCCTTCCTCCACTGATGACCTTCTCCAAATTAACAACGCTGGTCATCTCAACAACACCGACCATTTTGAACAGAGACAAGTCCTCACGACAGAAGACTTCCTCCAAGCTTCCCAATCTCAGGTGAACGCCCTCCAGACGGCCCTCAACCAGTCCAACTGGGACAAAGCACAAGCCGCTCTCATCGCCAACGGAACTAGCCTTCTCCGCTACCATCACAACCGACCCGTTCCTTATCAGACGCCAGCCCTCAAGCAAGCGGTCACCCTCGCCCAGTACTGCCAAGCCGCCTCCAAAATTTCCGGAGCCGGTGGGGGAGACTGTGCCATCGCTCTCTGCCCCAATCCTTCCATCGCTCAAGAAGTCCGCACCCGCTGGCAAACCGCCGGCCTCTCACCGCTGCCCTTTTCCCTCGTTATGTCCTAGAAGTCTAAGCAAAGTCTGAGTCCTCTATCCCTCCGCATAGAAAGGAAGTTTTCCCTATGAACAGAAAAAATGACCACGTCCACCTCGCTGATCAGTTCTATACGCCATCTTCCAGTCCTTTCGACGACCTTCGCTTCGTCCACCAGTCCCTCAGCACCGTTCAGGTCGATCATGTGGACCTCCAAACGACGCTCTTTCACCAGAACTTCGCCCTTCCCTTCTTCATCAATGCGATGACAGGAGGCAGTAACTGGACAAAATCTCTCAACCAAAAACTCGCCCTCGTAGCCAGAGAAACCGGCCTTGCCCTCGAGAGTGGCTCCCTTTCCTCTGCCCTCAAGGATCCCTCCTGTCAGGACAGCTTCACTATTCTCCGGAAAACCGCTCCTCAAAACTTCCTCATCGCTAACATCGGGGCCAACCACACCGCAAAGGATGCCCGCCAAGTGAT